>CAZKJJ010000078.1:416-8888 GCA_964553055.1 uncultured Acidimicrobiia bacterium | reverse complement strand
CGTCAATGTCCTCCTGTTGATGGCGGTGCTGTGGGCCATGGTGTTCAAGCCAGGCACCTGACCGGGTCGGGTCAGAGGCGGCGAGAGGACTGCAGGGCCTCCCAGACGCGTTCGTGACCGCCGGCACGGAGCAGTCGTGGGGCTGGCTCGAGGAGGGATGGAAGCTGGTGCCCGCGGCTGTGCATGACCTGGTGCTCTGGTCGTACGAGCCGATGGAGCGCGACCACGTCGCCTTCACAACAGGCATCAGGCCACTCGAGGTGACCGTCGAAGGCGAGAAGATCCTGGCCGATGGCGTACCCACCCGCGTAGATCCCTTCGAAGTCCGAGCCAAAGCCCACGAGCAGGCTCGGCGCCTCTTCTCCCGACTGGCATGACCCCGACCGAGCCTGCGCTGACCCCGTACCCACTCCGAGTTCTTCTCGGCCGCATCGCGAAGGAGTGGGAGAGCAGGCACCGCATCTTCGACATGCCGACAGGGCGGTTCTTCCACCGCGAGCCAGGGATCGACCTGACCGTCCCTGTCTACGGTACGAGCGCCTCGACGCCCCTCGGCCCGGCGGCGGGCCCACACACCCAGCTAGCCGCCAACTACGTCCTCGGGTGGCTCGCAGGCGGCAGGGTCTTCGAGATGAAGACCGTCCAGGTCCTCGACCACCTCGCCATCGATCGCCCTTGCATCGACATGGAGGCTGTCGGCTACAACGTCGAGTGGAGCCAAGAGCTGACGCTCGACCAATCCCTCACGGAGTACGTCGCGGCCTGGATGTTGCTCCACGTGCTCGGACGATGGGAACCTCTGCGCCCCTTCCTGGGCGATCCAGGGTCACACGTGTTCGACATGTCCGTCGGCTACGACCACGGAGGGGATCACGGCCCCCACCGTCGATACCTTCATCAGGGGCGTGTTGGACGCCTCCGATGTGGTCGAGGAGCTGCGACCCCAGCTCGTCCCTCCCTTCGAGCGTTTCCGCGACCTTCCCTTCCCGGAGCGGCTCGTCGAGAGCGCCACCCTCTCCACCTTCCACGGATGCCCGCCGACAGAGGTGGAAGCCATCGTGCGGCACCTCATGGAGACCTATGGGCTGGACGTGACCGTGAA
Organism: uncultured Acidimicrobiia bacterium; assembly: GCA_964553055.1. Lineage (GTDB taxonomy): Bacteria > Actinomycetota > Acidimicrobiia > Spongiisociales > CAZKJJ01 > CAZKJJ01. Next base: position 7,786 of record CAZKJJ010000078.1, on the reverse strand, counting down.
GCTCAACCCGACGCTGCTCGGGTTCGAGGAGGTGCGGCGGATCCTCAGAGATCTCGGTTACGCAGACGTTCTGCTGTTCGAGGAGGACTTCGCGGCGGACCTCCATCTCACGGACGCCCTCGACATGTTTCGGAGGCTGCATGGATACGCCAAGGGCATGGGCAGGACCTTCGGCATCAAGCTGACGAACACCCTCGTCGTTGGCAACCATCGAGGCGTCCTCGCAGGGGAGAGGATGTACCTGTCAGGCGAGCCCCTGCACGTGATCGCGGTGAACCTCCTCGACAGGCTCGTCGAGGGCCTGCCAGGCACGTTCAGGGTGGGCTCGAGTGGTGAGGCTCCCGTCTCGTGGTCTGCCGGGGTCGACAGGACGAACGTCGCAGACACCGTGTCGCTCGGCCTGGCACCCGTCACCGTCTGCACTGCCTTGCTGAGGCCAGGAGGGTATGGGCATCTCTCGACGATGCTGGGGAATCTGTCCAAGGAGATACACGCGTCCGGCCATACGGACATTGCCGGCTGGGTCGGTCTGGCAGAGCACGAGGCAGTCGATGCGGGGTACAGGGATGCCGTGGAGGCCTATGCCGAGCGCCTGAGGAGGCCGGAGGAGGTGCGTGGGTACACCGAGGCCGGTGTGGCCAAGCGTCTACGACACGTCGATCGAGCCCTCGAGACGTGGGATTGCGTGTCCTGCAACCTGTGCGTGACCGTCTGTCCCAACGACGCGATGATGCACCTGCGCACGCCGGAGAGCCTCGTCGATGAGCTCTCGGAGCGGTGGCAGTACGTGTGTCTGGCCGAGCTCTGCAACGACTGCGGGAACTGCGTGACGTTCTGTCCTGAGGAGGGAGAGCCATTCGCGGTGAAGCCCCGGATCTACCTCGACGCCCAACGCTTCTCGGCAGCGGACGGTCAGGGCTACCTCCTCTCAGCAGGGAAGGGCGAGCTCGCCGTGAGGCCAAAGGCAGGCTTCGAAGGCGATGGCCTCCTGCTGGAGAAGCTGGTCAATGGCCAGGAGGGGCTCCCGATTCGAGCGGAGGACCTCCTGCCCGCCCGATCTGATCCGCCGTGACCTCAGGCTCTGATCTCCTGACGCATGAAGACGACATAGCTGACAGCGAAGATCACCACGGTGGCCGCCACCATACCCACGATCTGCGACCAGACCAGCAGCAAGCTCTGAAGGACTGAGAGGTCTGACAGCACGGCACGGTCGAGCTGACCCAGGGTCACCACGCCAACGGCCCTCACCTCTGGGTTGAGCAAGGCCAGCGTGGCGTCCTCGTACAGGCGCACCGGCGAGAGCCTGTCGACCGCCTGCTGCAGCTCTGCGTTGGCCACGATCTCGTCGAGGCTGGCAGAGGGGTCGTCGGCTGGTGAGAGCGTGTCCGAGACCACCTCGGTGACGAACCCCCAGAACAGGCCCGTCCCTGCGGCGTCCGTCTGTCCGATGACGTCGTCCACAGGGGCCAGGACGAGCCAGACAGCGATCGCCAGCAAGGCAGCGGTGGCCGCCCTGCGGAGCGCCACCGAGCTGAAGGTGGCGAAAGCCAGCCAGATGCCAACGTAGACGATCGTGACGAGGAGCCACAGCAGCAGGCGTAGTACCTCCTCTGTGGAAGGGGTGATGCCCAGCCGGAAGATTCCGATCCCCGCCACGACCGCGGTCACCGCGAACAGGATCACCGAGATCACAGCCAGCCCCGCCGCGAACTTGCCGTTGATCACATCATCTCGGTAGATCGGCTGAGAGACCAGACGCGGCAGTGTGCCTCGGGACCGCTCGCCGTTGATGGCATCGAAGCCGAATGCGATGCCCAAGAGCGGCGCCAGGAACGCGACGGCCAGAAAGAAGGAGAAAGGCACCGGGTCGATGTTCACCGTGAACAGCCGCAGGAACAGCGAAGGCGTCTGCGAAGCGTCCCCTGCTACCTCGCGGACCGCGTCCGCAGTCGTGTAGACCGCAGCCGCGGCGACGAGGCCGAGCACCACCAGCAGCACGATGAACCGGACCGAGAGCAGATGGTCCGCGAACTCCTTGCGGGCGACGATGGCCCACCCCTTCGATGGGGGACGCTCCTGCGTGGTGCCACTCGTCATGTCGACACCTCCTCGAAGTACCGGTGGTAGATCTCGTCGAGGTCCTCGCCGGTCCTCCGGACCTGGTTCACCTTGACTCCTGCGCCAACGAGCTCCTCGACCAGGCGGTGCGCCTGCCCCGCGGGCACGCTCACCCTCCACCGGTTGGCGACGACAGGATCCTCCTCGACTGCCCCGCCGGCAGCAGCCCGGTCCAGCGCAGACCGGGCGCCGCCGGCAGGACCTGCTACGTCCACCTCGAAGGTAGTCCTTCCTCCCGACAGACGCCCCGCCAGCTCCTGGGCCGTTCCCATGGCGACGATCTTGCCTTCGACGAAGATCGCCACGCGGTTGCAGATCGACTGCATCTGGTGCAGGAGATGGCTCGAGAGCAGCACGGTGACGTCACGTTGGTCCGCCAGCTCGCGTATGAGACTCTGGATCTCCAACACCCCTTCCGGGTCGATGGCGATCGTCGGTTCGTCGAGGATCAACACGACAGGGTCCTTGATCAAGGCATCTGCGATGCCGAGCCGCTGCAGCATGCCCCGCGAGTACGTTCCCGTCGTCTGATCGCCTGCCGCCTCGAGGCCGACCTCGTCGAGCACCGCGTCGATCCTGCCCTCGATCTCCCGGCGAGGGATCCTGTTCAGCCTGGCCGTGTAGCGAAGGTTCTCCCTGCCCGTGAGGTCGTCATAGAACCCGACGGCGTCAGGGAGGTAGCCCACGACTCTCTTGACCGCGAGTGGATCCCGCGTCGGATCCTTGCCTGCGATGGCTGCCTTCCCGGCGCTGGGCTCCGTCAACCCGAGAAGCATCAGGATCGTCGTCGTCTTGCCGGCACCGTTGGGCCCCAACAAGCCGAAGATCTCTCCGGGCCTGATGTCGAGGTCGAGACCGTCCACGACGACCTTGTCGCCATACTGTTTCGTCAGCCCCTTTGCGGAGATGACCGGGCCGGCCATCGCTACCTTCTGCCGTAGCGACGGAACACCCAGGCCAGGGCCGCCAACGCCGCCACGATCACCGCGATGCCGACGAACCCCCAGAACAGCGAAGTCTCAACGGTGGCTCGAACCTCGATCCCGTCCGTCGCCTCGGGTACTCGGGCGTCGAAGGTGATCCGGTAGTCACCGGCCACCGCATCGCCCGCGGGGGTCACCGTGGCCGTCACCTCGGCAAAGCCGCCATTTGGCTCGATCTGGAGGAGCGACTCGGGTGTGAACGTCACCTCCCAGCCCCGAGGGGGTGTGGCGGAGAGCTGGACGTCCAGGAGCGGCGCAGTCCCGGTGTTCACCACGACCAGGTCGAGCTCGCTCGGCTCGCCTGCCGTGGCGCTGAGGTTGAGTCTCTGGTCTGAGGTCGTCAGCTCGATCTGGAAGTTGCCTGTGATCTCTGTGATCAGCTCCGCCTCTGCCGTCTGCCCGCCTCCAGCTGCTCCCACGACGACGCTGTACACGCCTGCCGGCGTGAGGTCGTTCGGATCAACGTCGACCGTGATCCGCGAAGAGTCGCCAGGACCGAGCGTCACGGTCGAAGCCCTCGCCTGCCCCGCAGGCCTCGCTTCGATCTGCCACCCGGGAGGCCCTGCGGTCTGCAGACCGAACTCCAGCTCCTCGGACGTGTCGTTGGCGAGGTCGAGTGTGTAGCTGAACGTGACATCCGCCGGTCCGCGGAGGGCAGGGAACTCGGACGTCAACGTCACGCCACCGCCGATCGCCATGGCCACCTCGAGGCTCACGCCGAGGGTGGCGTTGCCAGCTGCGCTGGTCCCGACCACCTCTGCCGAGTAGCCGCCTTCGGGAGCATCGGCCGGGACCTCGATCTCGAGCCGCAGGTTGATGTCCTGGATGCCGTTCTCGTCCGGCTCAGGAAGTATCACCTCGCTCACGACGAGGCCACCTCCCCGGAGTTGGACGTCCCACTCGGCGGGAAGGCCCCGAACCTCGAGCGCCACCCCTGTGCCGGGAGGACCCGTGATGTCGATGTCGAAGTTGGCGCTCTGGCCCGGTTCGACGGCAACGCCTGAGAATGGGGTGGTGATGGCGATGGACCCGGGTGTTGCCGGCTCGGCCTCCTGGGCAGACGCCTGAAGGGGCAGTGCCAAGGCCACAACTGAGGCGGCGATGACCGCCCCGGCCTGTCGTAGCTTCATGTGGGCATTCCTCCTGCAACGCTCGTCTCGCCGCTGGCGAGGACGCCATTGTGGCAGTCAGCCGTCGCTTTGCGAGTCCACGGACTTGGCCTCCAGCACCTTCGAACCCTGTGCCTCGCCCCTGCCGATGTCGATTCGTCTGGGCTTCGCCTCCGCCTTCACGGGGATCGAGATCGTCAGCACGCCCCTGTCGTAGTTCGCCTCGAGGCCTGCGACGTCGAGCCGCTCGCCAAGCCTGACCTGGCGGCTGTGCCGCCCATGGGGCCGCTCACGAACGAGCCAGGTAGCGCCCTCCGTGTCCTCTGCCCTTCGGGTCGCCGTGACCGTCAGCAGCCCGGCCTCCAACGTGACGTCGACCTCGTCCGGGTCGACCCCCGGGAGGTCGAATCTGAGCACGTACGTGTCGTCCAGGGCGAAGGCGTCCATGGGCATGGTCCCACCACCGCGCCACGTGTCGTCGAGCCACCGCATCACATCCGATGGTCGCTGCATGAACGTCATCATCTCGCTCCTTTCATTCTCTGTGCTGAGCGCACAGAAAATCTACTATGGACAGACTCATATCTATCAAGTCGGGCGCCCGTTGTCAACGGGCCGCTACCTGGGCTTTCTTCTCGCCTCAGGCGGCCCGACCACCGGTCCGCCAGTACACGCCCTCGGCCCTCGTCAAGAACCCCTCGTCCACCAAGTAGCGCCGCAGAGCTGCGTAGTCGGCATGGAAGAGCTGGAGCATGAAGTTGACCTGTCGCTCCGGATAACGGACGCCGGGGTCGAACTCCAGAGCCAGGCGCTCCAGGACCACCAGCCGCTTGGCCCGCTGGCCGGGAATGGACCGCAGCCTGGTGCCCTCGAAGAACCGGTTGAGCACGTCTGACTCCTCATCGCTCCACGGTCCCTCCAGCACCGCAGACGCGGCCGGCTCGGCCTTCGGAAGCGCCGCGCCCAGCTCGCGAAGCTTATCCCGATTCAGGATGCCTTCCGTTACCAGGCCCGCAGCGGCGAGCTGTCCCAGGGCCGACCGCACCCTCTTGGGATCGACGTCGAGCTGACGCGCCAGTCGGGCGACGTCCACGGGTCCGACCGCCGCCCTGCCGAGGACGGCCAGCCTCACAGGATCCACGACCAGTCGCAGATACTCGGTCGGGCTCGTCACGACCCAAGTATCCCACCTCCCACGCCTGCCTAGTCTCGCCTGATGCCGGCCGCCGAGCTGAGCCACACGGCTCATGCGAGCGCATCGATGGAAGCCGCATGGCTCCTGCTTCAGGATGCTGCTACGTGGGAGTCGATCGCCGGAGTGGACCGGGTGTTCGACGTGCGGCGGGCCCCGGACGACACCCTTGCCGGCTATGGCTTCGAGGCTACGGCTGCTGGGACCCGATACCGAGGCACCGCCGTCGTGGCAGAGTCGCGTCGCCCGACGACGATGCGACTCGACATCGACGCCGCGGAAGTCGGGGGCTGGATCCGAACGGACCTGCGCGTGGACGGAGGAGGCGTCGCCATCACCGTCACGGTCCGACTGGAAGCACGAGGGCTCCTGGCAGGGATGTTCTTTCCGGTCCTTCGGTCGGTGGTCGCCAAGGGGCTTCCCACGAGCGTTGAGGACTTCGCGGAGCGGATCGCCGAAGGATGAGGGAGGCTCACTCGTAGTCGACGATCACCGCGCTGTGATCCGACCCCGGAATCGCCGCGACGGATGTCGTCACGGGTCGGATCCCGGTCGAGAGCACGTGGTCGATCCGAACGAGGCGAGGCGAACCAGGCCACGGCCCCCACGTCCTGGCCGGCCGGTGGCCGTTTCCGAGCGCCACCGCCGCCGGGGCATCGGTCAAGTGCTCACGCAGCCGCCGATACGCTGGCCAGGATGGCGAAGAGTTGAGATCCCCCAGCAGGATGCGGGGCTGCTCTGGCGATGAGCGCAGGTGCGCGACGAGCGAAGCCACATCGGCGGCCCGTCTCTTGAATGTCTTCCAAGGCGGGAGGGTATGGGGAGCAGGCAGGTGTGTGGTGATGATCTCGACGCCGCTGGAGAGACGAGCAGTGACGGCGTGGTGTGAGGCCAGCGCCACCGATCCGAACCGCGCAGGCTCGGCCAAGAACAAGCCGATGCTGAGTCCATGGCCTTCCCGGTGGATCGCTCCATCCACGAACATGGGCCCGATCGCCGCAGCGAGCGTTGGCACGAGCTCCTGGCAGGCCAGGACGTCTGGACGCAGGCGCTCTATGAGATCGGAGGCGGAGGATGCGGAGACTCTGCCGAGGAACAGGTTCGCCGTGACCACTCGGAGTGGCATCAGACCTCTCCGAATCCCTCCTCGAACTCAGGCCTCTTGGCCAGCTCCTCCGCAACCTCGATGGCGCCCGCTCTGCCTGTTGCCACCTGCGCCCTGTCTGTGAGCAGGCTCACCGTGTTGTCGACGACTTGGAGGAATCCGCCGTGGACGCCGACCTCGAGCCTCTCGGTACCGTGGACGATCTCCACAGCGCCGGTTGCCAACGACGCCATCAGGGGCTCGTGATCCGCCATGATGCCCAGCTCGCCTTCCACGGTCTTGGCGATGACGAGGTCGGCGTCTCCCGACCAGACCGTCCCCTCGGGCGACACCACGTCCACCTGCATCAGGCAGCCTCGAGCTCTTTGGCCTTCGCCATCACGGCCTCGATCCCTCCCACCATGTAGAAGGCCTGCTCCGGCACCTGATCGAGCTCGCCCGCCACGATCATCCTGAACCCTTCGATGGTGTCCGAAAGGGCAACGGTGGCGCCCGCGATCCCGATGAAGCTCTCCATCACGTTGAACGGCTGGGAGAGGAACCGCTGGATGCGTCTCGCCCTCGCCACCACGAGTTTGTCTTCCTCGGAGAGCTCATCGATGCCAAGGATGGCAATGATGTCCTGCAGGTCCTCGTACCGCTGCAGGATCTGTTGCACCTGGATGGCGACTCGGTAGTGGTCCTCCCCAACGTACTGGGGATCCAGGAGCCTGCTCGTGGACGCCAGGGGGTCGATCGCGGGGTAGATGCCGAGCTCGACGAGCTTCCTGCTCAGCACCGTCGTCGCGTCGAGGTGGGCGAACGTCGTGTGGGGAGCTGGATCGGTGAGATCGTCCGCAGGTACGAACACGGCCTGCAGG
>CAZKJJ010000078.1:0-406 GCA_964553055.1 uncultured Acidimicrobiia bacterium | reverse complement strand
GGTGATCGATCTGCCTCGGAGGGACGTGATGCGCTCCTGGAGGAATCCCATCTCCCCTGCCAGAGTCGGCTGGTACCCGACCGCGGACGGCATCCGCCCCAGCAGAGCAGACACTTCGGAGCCTGCTTGGGCGAAGCGGAAGATGTTGTCGATGAACAGGAGCACGTCCTGGCGTTCGACATCTCTGAAGTACTCGGCCATGGTCAACGCGGACAACCCGACTCGCAGTCGCACCCCAGGCGGTTCGTCCATCTGGCCGAACACCAGAGCCGTGTTGTTGATGACACCCGACTCCTTCATCTCGAGGAAGAGGTCGTTGCCTTCCCTCGTACGCTCCCCCACTCCTCCGAACACCGAGACGCCACCGTGCTGGGTGGCTACTCGGTTGATCATCTCCTGGATGATG
>CAZKJJ010000077.1:0-8910 GCA_964553055.1 uncultured Acidimicrobiia bacterium | reverse complement strand
GAGGGAACGGTCGAATACCTCTGGTGGTCGCCGGAGGGCAGCCGCATCCTCCTCGGTGTGGCAGGGCTCGGAGCGGACCTGGCAGGAGCTCAAGGCGGCACGACGATCCACGTCGCCGAGGAGCTGCCCTCCTGGATGCCGTCCGTGGATACCGGCGATGCGGAGAACCTGTGGAGGCGAGCCTGGGTGTACGACATCGAGGACGACCGGGTCGCTCCTTTGAGCCCGCAGGGCGTCAACGTCTGGGAGTCCACCTGGTGCGGGACCGAGACGATCGCCGCCGTCATCTCGGACTCCCATAGCGAGGGCTCGTGGTACGAGGCCAGGTTGGCTCTCCTCGATCTCTCGGGTGACCTCCGCGTCCTGTACGAGCCGGCAGAGCAGGTCGGCTGGCCTGCCGCTTCCCCTTCGGGGCACCGCCTGGCCGTCGTGGAGGCTGTGTGCAGTGACCGTTGGATCGTGGCGGGCGACATCCGGCTCTTCGACCTCGAGACCGGCGAGTCCGAGCGGCTCGACGCCGCAGGAGTGGACGTCACGTGGCTGGCCTGGCGGGATGACGATCACCTGATGTTCGCCGGTCACCGATCCTTCGAGACCTGTCTGGGGGAGATAGACGTCAGGAGGGGTCGCACGACCGAGGTGTGGTCAGACGACGAGAGGACGTTCGGGGTCTGGTATCCGTCGTTCGCCCCGCTGCCCTCGGGCGGCGCGGCGGTCATCGGCGAGGCCTACGACGTGCCTCCTGAGCTGGCAGTGGTCGACGCCGAGGACTATCGGGCCGTGACCTCGTTCGCCTCGGAGGAGTCCGGCCGCCAGGGCTTCTCCACAGGAAGGATGGTCCAGGTCTCCTGGAAGGGGCCAGACGGTCTGCTGATGCACGGGTGGATGGTCCTGCCACCGGGAGCAGGGCCACATCCGCTCGTCATGGACATCCATGGCGGTCCGATCTGGTGTCACCGCAACCGGTGGATGGGACGCCTCAGAGGCGCCGAGGTGCTGGCCCGCCACGGCTACGCGGTGTTCTACCCCAACCCGCGGGGCAGCGCCGGACGTGGACAGGAGTTCGCCAGGATGGTGCGGGGCGACATGGGTGGGGCGGACACCGGCGACTACCTCGCAGGACTCGACGCGCTGGTGGAGCGAGGCGTGGCAGACCCGGCCCGGCTCGGCGTGACCGGGATCAGCTACGGGGGATTCATGACTGCGTGGCTGATCACCCAGGACCAGCGGTTCGCAGCCGCCGTTGCCATCTCACCGGTGACCGACTGGTACAGCCAGCACCGAACGTCGCAGATCCCGTTCTTCGACGAGCTGTTCCTCGCCGCCAGCGCCTCACGGCCCGGTGGCAGGTTCTGGGAGCGCAGTCCCGCCTTCCACGTGGGACAGGTCGCATGCCCGACCCTCGTCATGTCAGGAGCGCTCGACAAGAACACGCCGCCCGGCCAAGCAATGGAGTTCCACCACTCGCTGCTGGAGGCCGGTGTCACGACCACCCTCGTGCTCTACCCCGAGGCGGGACACGGAGCACGTGCCTTCCCCGAGGTGGTCGACGCCACCACGAGGAAGATCGGCTGGTTCCTGGAGCACATGCCACCGTGACGGCGGGCACACTCACCCACGAGCCGCCCCCGGGCTGAAGCCGACGGCGGCGAACCCTCAAGATCAGCTCAGCTGCACCCTGCGCAGCAGAACCGCGTTGACGGCCACGATCACCGTCGACAGGCTCATCAGCAGGGCACCGACCGCAGGGGAGAGCACGATGCCAGCCGAGACGGCCACACCTGCGGCGAGCGGCACTGCCACGGCGTTGTATCCCGTCGCCCAGCCGAGATTCTGCACCATCTTGCGGCGGGTGGCTCTGGCGAGCTGAAGCACCCTGGTGACACCGCGCGGGTCGTCGTCGATGAGCACGAGGTCGGCGCTCTCGATGGCGACGTTGGTGCCTGCGCCGATGGCGATGCCGAGGTCGGCCTCGAGGAGGGCAGGCGCATCGTTGATCCCATCGCCCACGAATGCGGTACGGCCCTCGGCCCTGAGGCCGGCGACGATGTGCGCCTTGTCTGCAGGCAGGACTCTGGCATGGTGCCTGTCGAGCCCGAGCTCTTCGGCCACAGTGGTGGCAACGGCGTGGGCGTCGCCCGTGATCATGACGGGCGTGATCTCCATGTCCTTCAGGTCTGAAACGGCGGTGGCAGCCGACGCACGGATCTTGTCAGCCAGGGCGATGACGGCCACGGGCTTGGAATCCTCGGCGAGGACCACCGCGGAGTCACCGCGGCGGTCGGCCTCGGAGATGGCCTCTGAGAGGACCGGAGCCAGACCGTCGGCAGTGCTTGTCAACCACTCCGGACGGCCGATGCGATAGCGCCTTCCGTCCACCGAGCCCTCCAGCCCGTGTCCGGGCACGGCGCGCACGTCCGTCGCTTCAGAGATCGCAGCGCCCTCTTCGAGGCTCGCCTCGACGATGGCGTCTGCGAGTGGATGCTCCGAAGCGCGCTCGAGCCCTGCGGCCACCGAGAGTGCCGCCGGCACGCCGACCTCGGATGCTGTCACCGCGATGACGGCGAACCGTCCCTCGGTGAGCGTCCCTGTCTTGTCGAAGGCCACGAAGCGCACGTCTCGAGCCCTCTCGAAGGCCTCACGGTTACGGACCAGGATCCCATTGCGCGCCGCGATCGAGGTGGCGTTCACCGTGACGAGGGGGATCGCAAGACCGAGGGCGTGTGGGCACGCGATGACGAGCACCGTCACTGCCCTGGCCACCGCGAACGTCAGTTCCTCACCCACCCCGACCCAGACGACGAACGTCGGAATTGCCACCGAGAGCGCGACGATGGTCAGCCAGAAGGCTGCTCGATCGGCTAGGACCTGGTAGCGGCTGCGCGATGCCTGGGCTTCGGCCACCAGCCTCATGATCTGCGACAGGGTCGTCTGCTCGCCGAGCCGGGTCACCTGCACGATCAAGGCGCCCTCCCCGTTGATGGCGCCTGCGACGACCTCGTCGCCCACATCTTTGAGCACGGGCCTGGACTCCCCTGTGAGGAACGCCTCGTTCATCGAAGAGCGGCCCTCGGTGACCTCGCCGTCGGCAGGCACCTGCTCGCCGGGTCGCACCACGATGCGATCGTTCTCGATCAGCTCAGAGACGGGAACATCCTCCGTGCCTTGGTCGACGACACGGTGGGCTTCGGCAGGGACCATGGCAGCCAGGTCCTCCAACGCCTTGCCTGCGGTCTGCACGGAGCGCATCTCGATCCAGTGGCCAAGCAGCATGACATCGATCAGCGTGGCGAGCTCCCAGAAGAAGGGATCCCCCTCGAGCCCGAACGTGACGGCCATCGAGTACCCGTAGGCGACACTGATCGCCATCGTGATGAGGGTCATCATGCCCGGCTGTCTGGCCTTCAGCTCGCGGATCCCGCCGCGGACGAAAGGACCACCGCCGTAGACGTAGAGGAGGGTGGCCAGCACGGGGCTGACCACGGCCGAGCCGGTGAAGCTGACCGCCTCGTAGCCGAACCAGTCCTGGATCTGAGGAGAGAGGTAGAGAATGGGCACCGTCAACAGCAGCGAGACGACCAGGCGATCCCGAAACATCTCGGGGGAGTGGCCCTCGTGCTTGTCGTGAGGTGCAGTGACAGCGCTCGGCGCATGGTCCCCCGCGGTGTGGCCCGCATGCTCCGTCTGCTCGACGTGTCCGGTCGGATGGGGGTCGTGAGCCTGGTGGGTCATGTCCAAGCCCTCCATGTCCATGCCCTCGCATCGTAGAGGAACGCCTCCGTGCCAGGACAACGCGAGCGGGTACGGCTTCCGAGGCCACCCATCGAGGCTCCTCGACTCGCCTGGCTGCCGCGTACTCGCAGGCGAATCGCGGCGTAGCCGTGCATCTCGGTCACGTGTCCTACTCCCTTCGCCTAGCCGTGGGCCGACAGATCACCGAAGGAGGCGGCGATCAAGACCCCGGCGATCAAGAGCGCGAGCGTGATCGCAGCGACCGCCACCATCTCGAGCCGTGACACCACAGGACCGGTGTCGTGGGGTGCCGGAGCTCGGATGGCAGAGGCCGATCCCGAGAGGCCGCTCATCGTCTCGGCGCGCCGAGTCACCTCGGAGCTGGTCCCGGCTCTGCCGAGTACTTGCTCGGTACCCATCCCGTGCTTCAGGCCTCGAGCTACCAGCCACACGTTGACCGGGTAGGCAAGGAGGGCTCCCGCGAGCGTAGCTGCGGACATGATCCCCCAGAACCCCACGTCCGTGGGCTGCATGGCCTCCATGTCGCCGGTCCCGAGGATGACCATGACGGGGGCCATGCCTGCCATCACCGCATTCATCGAGACCCACTCGGGCAGCACGGTCCTTCCGACCGCGTTCCAGTAGCTCCCACCGAGCATGTTCCTCATGAAGAGAGCTTGGAAGATGAACAGGCCGAACGCGAACCCGGCGATGTACTCGACAACGAGATCGGTGCCCATGGGAAAGCCGAGCACGGCAGTCAACGCCGCCGCCGCGATGATCCCTGTGGCGTCCCCCGCCAGGCAGTGGATCGTCGACCCGGTGGCTTGTCTCCAGAGAGGTGCGACGAAGTCACCGTGCGGGGATGAGCTCGGATTGCGGCAGGTGGCGAGGTAGACGGCCAGTCCCACCGGCCCGGTGTAGGCGACGACGAGCACCCACCCCCAACGCATCACCCTCATGGCAGGCGTCCGGGCAAACACGTCGTAGGCGACGTAGGCGGTGGAGGCCACGGCGCTCACGACCCAGGCGCCGAGCATCAGAGGTTGGACCGACGCTCCAGGTACTCGTCGCGGTCGATCTCACCGCGGGCATACCGTTCGGCCAGTATCTCCTCTGCCCTGGACTGGCTGCGCGCCTCGGGATGTCTGCTGGCCCTCCATATGGCCCAGGCGGCCAGCGCGATCACCGCCACCATGAACAGCCAGCCGAAGATCATCATCCCCCATCCCCAGCCGCCCATGTGACCCCAGGTGGCATCTGCCAACAGCACCATCGCTCCTCTCTGGTATCTTCCGACTGTAGGTACCCCACCTGGGGTGGGATAGGGTCGGAAGTCCTTGGAACACGGGACCTACCCCACCTCGGGTGGGGCTATAGTGGGGGCGATGAAGACCAGCTACAAGCAGTCGGCCGTGAACCGGCTGAAGACGGTCAGGGGTCACCTCGACGCCGTCATCGCGATGGTCGAAGAAGAGCGGTACTGCGTGGACGTGATGAAACAGGTCTCGGCGCTCCAGGGATCCCTGGAAGGGGTGAACCGGGTTCTGCTCCAGAACCACCTGGAGACGTGCGTCGCTCACGCCATCGCCCGAGGCGAGACCGAGGAGATCGTCGACGAGCTGATGGAGACCATGAAGTACACGGCGGCTGTCACGGGCCCGGCGCCAGAAAGTGAATGAGGAGATCCACATGACCGACTTGACCTTTCAAGTGCCCGACATCCACTGCGATCACTGCAAGTCGTCGCTGGAGACGGCTGTCGGTGACCTGGCGGGTGTCAGCCGCGCCATCGTCGACATCGGAGCCCGCACCGTCGACACCACGTTCGACGAGACGGTCACGTCCGCCGACGACATCGTCGACGCCATCGAGGGCCAGGGCTACGAGGTGACGACGGCCTCGTGACAGCCAAGGACTCCGGCGACACCCTCGTCTTCGACGTCGAGGGCATGACCTGCGCATCCTGCGCCCTGCGGGTCGAGCGGGTGCTCTCCAAGCAGGAGGGTGTCTCCCATGCTTCGGTGAGCTTCGCAGGAAGGGAGGCCAGGGTGGACGGCCTCGCCGACCCCGACCAGCTGGTGGCAGCCGTGCAGAGGATCGGCTACGACCTCTCTCAGATCAGGGAGGAAGAGCATCGGTCGGTGACCGAGGCCTACGACGAGGAAGCCCGCACCCAGCGCCGCAACGTCGCCCTCGCTGCGATCTTCACCGCCCCCGCGCTGCTGCTGGCCTTGTTCGGGCCGGAAGACACCTGGAGCAAGGTCGTCCAGGGCTTGCTCATCGCACCAGTCGAGTTCGTGTTCGGAGCCCAGTTCCATCGGAACGCTGCCAAGCGGCTCCGTTCCCTCTCGGCCAACATGGACACGCTCATCTCGATGGGGACTCTCACCGCCTACCTCTACTCGGTGTGGGCGACCTTCGCAGGCGAACCCGTCTTCTTCGACACCGCAGGCGTGATCGTGACGCTCATCCTGTTGGGCCGGTTCTTCGAAGCCAGGGCCAAGGGCAGGGCCTCCCAGGCCGTCTCCAAGCTCCTGGAGCTGGGTGCCAAGCAAGCTCGGCTGATCAAGGATGGCCAAGAGCTCACCGTGCCGATCGACCAGGTCGTCCCAGGCGACCGCATGCTCGTCAAGCCAGGGGAGAAGGTCCCCACCGACGGGGTGATCGTCGAGGGCCGCACCTCGCTCGACGAGGGCATGCTCACCGGCGAGTCACTGCCTGTCGACAAGGGCCCAGGAGACGACGTCTTCGGCGCCACGATCAACCAGCAAGGCCTGGTGACCGTCGAGGCGACGAGGGTGGGCGCGCAGACCGCCCTGGCGCAGATCGTCCGCCTGGTGGAGCAGGCTCAGGCTTCCAAGGCCCCCGTTCAGAAGCTCGCAGACCGTATCGCCGGGGTCTTCGTCCCGATCGTGATCGGCATCGCAGGGGCGACGTTCCTCGTCTGGATGCTCACCGGGGATGAGGTCTCCGCGGCGATGCAGAGTGCCGTGGCGGTGCTCATCATTGCCTGCCCCTGCGCCCTCGGGCTCGCGACACCCACCGCGATCATGGTGGGCTCCGGCAGGGGCGCGGAGCTCGGCATCATCTTCAAGGGCGCAGACACGTTCGAGCGCTCGAGGGACGTCGACCTCGTGATGTTCGACAAGACGGGAACCCTCACCACGGGCGTCATGACGCTCGCCGATTTCTCGACCGAGCTGGACGAGGACCGGTTTCTCTACTTGGCGGGCTCCGTCGAGGCCGCCAGCGAGCACCCGATCGGGCGCGCCGTGGCACTCGGAGCCGAGGAGCGCGACGTCGAGTTGGGCCCTGTTGCAGACTTCGAAAACGTCGCCGGCCTAGGAGTGAGAGGAACGGTCGCCGGCACGGAGGTGGTGGTTGGGAAGCCGAAGCTGTTGGCCGACCTCGGGATGCCGATTCCCCATGCCTACCTCGATCGTCTGACCGAGTACGAGTCCAAAGGCAATACCGCGTTTCTCGCAGGCTGGGAAGGCGAAGCCAGGGGCGTGCTGGCGGTCGCCGACACGCTGCGGGCGACGGCATCCGCAGCCGTGCGAGGGCTCCACTCGCTGGACGTCGACGTGGCGATGATCACCGGTGACAACGAGCGGACGGCAGAGGCTATCGCCAGAGAGGCCCTGATCGACGACGTCGTGGCGGAGGTGCTACCCGAGGGCAAGGTCGACCAGGTACGGCCCTACCAGACTCGTGGCCGCACAGTGGCCTTCGTCGGTGACGGGATCAACGACGCGCCTGCGCTGACGCAGGCGGACCTTGGCCTCGCGGTGGGCACCGGGACCGACATCGCCATCGAGGCAGGCGACGTGATCCTCATGTCAGGGGATCCGATGCTCACCGTGACCACGCTCGAGCTGGCCAGGAGGACCTACACGACGATCAAACAGAACCTCTTCTGGGCGTTCTTCTACAACGTGGCAGCCATCCCGCTGGCCGCTCTCGGGTTCCTCGATCCGATGATTGCCGCCGCCGCCATGGCGTTCTCGAGCGTCTCGGTGGTCACCAACAGCCTGCGCTTACGCCGGTTCAGGGGAGTGGCTTCGGCCGCTCCCTCCTGAGGGTGCCCTAGCCTCACCGACCATGAATGGGGATGCTCGGCCGGGAGGTGGGCTCAGCCTGTCCCGCGGCATCTGGGCGTTGGCGGACCCCAAGATCTCCCTCGCTTCCCTCTCTGCCATGTTCCTCGGCGCCTGCGTGGCAGCCGCCTCCGCACCGCTCGATTGGGGCTGGCTGGCAGTCACCGTCTTGGGGATCTACGCCCTGGAGGTGGCCAAGAACGCCTCGGGTGAGGTGTTCGACTTCGACTCGGGCACCGACCTGGCGGTGGCAGCGCCGGATCGGAGCCCCTTCTCGGGAGGCAAGCGGGTCTTGGTCGACGGCCTGCTCACGAGAAGCCAGACCTGGACCGTGGCGATCGTGGCCTACGTCGTGGCGGCGGGTGCAGGCCTGGTCATCGTGGTGGCGCGAGAACCGTCCGTGCTGTGGCTCGGGCTGATAGGAGTCGGCTGCGCCTTCTTCTACCACGCGCCTCCTCCGCGCCTCTCGTATCGCGGACTGGGAGAGCTGACCGTTGCGTTCTGCTACGGGCCGCTGTTGTGCTCGGGCACGTACCTGGTGCAGCGGGGATCGGTGAGCGCTGAGGTCATCCTCCTGTCCGTGCCGCTCGGGCTGCTGATCGGCAACTTCCTGCTCATCAACGAGTTCCCCGACTGGCGCGCAGACGATGCGACGGGAAAGCGAACTCTGGTCGTACGGCTGGGGCCGGTGGGCGCCTCCAGGCTGTTTGCGGCGACGGCCGCCGTGGCCGCGGTGGCGTTGCTGGTGATACCCCTCATCGGGGAGGCGCCGAAGAGCGTCTGGCTGGGCCTGGTCGCCGGGCCGACGGCGGGGTTCGCGGTGGGCCGCCTCCGAGCCCATCCCTTCGAGACGGCACGGCTGGTGCCTGCCCAAGCGGCCGCGCTGGCCACGTTCGTGCTCCACTCGGTGGGTACGGGCGTGGGTGTGCTCCTGGGCTGACACAAGCACGCTCGGGGGAGTCCTGGTCCCACGGACGGAGCAGCGGAGGAGCGACGCAGAGGCACGGCCCGATCCGTCGGTGGAAGATCACCTGAAGGCTCCTGCCCACCGGCGAGCGCTTGTATGCGCATAGCTGTA
>CAZKJJ010000076.1:0-8917 GCA_964553055.1 uncultured Acidimicrobiia bacterium | reverse complement strand
GACTTCAGTTATGCCGAAGACATCCCCAATGTCCGTGAGCTCGTGTACCAGACAGACGAGGCTGCGTTCCCCGCCGGGTACCTGGCGGCAGGCATGACCCAAACGGGCTATGTCGGAACGTACGGCGGTCTGAACATACCCACCGTGAGCATCTTCATGGATGGCTTGACCAGAGGTGTCGAGTACTACAACGAGCAGAACGGCACCGACGTGCAGGTGATCGGCTGGGACATTGAGGCCAAGGACGGGCAATTCACGGGAAGCTTCACCGATATGGCATTGGCCCGGACAACGTGCGAGGGCATCCTCGATGAAGGAGCTGACATCATGCTTCCGGTCGGAGGGGCCATCAACCTCCCGTGCGGTGACGCCATCATCGCCAGAGGAATCGATGGAGCGCTCATCGGCGTGGACGCTGACGCGTACTTCGCCATGCCAGACACATACCAGGACCTGTGGATGACCACCATCCTCAAAGGCATTGCCCTGCAGGTGACTCGATCCCTGCAGGCACACGCTGAGGGAACGTGGACGCCTGGCGGGTCGGTCGGCAACGCAGGCAACAGCGCTGTCGGACTGGCGGAATACCACTCGTGGAGCGACAAGATCCCGGAGGAGCTCCAAGCAGAGGTCGAAGCCGTGTTCCGGGCGGTCATCAACGGAGACATCACGTGGGACAAGTACGTGGTCGGATGATCGGAGCCGATCGCAACGATGCGAGCCCCCGGGTGGACCCCGGGGGCTCCTTCATTCTCTAGTCTGTGGCGACCCGGGAGGAGAGGCGGCTTGGCCCTCGAGCTTCGAGGCATCACCAAACAGTTCCCTGGCGTTCTCGCCAACGACGACGTCAGCCTCACCGTTGAACGAGGTGAGATCCTTGCTTTGCTTGGCGAGAACGGGGCGGGCAAGACCACCCTCATGAACATCCTCTACGGCCTGTACACACCAGATGCAGGGGAGGTGCGCGTCGACGGTGACCCATTGCGGCTGAGCTCTCCAGGGGATGCCATCGCAGCGGGAATCGGGATGGTTCACCAGCATTTCATGCTGGTGCCCGTGTTCACCGTCGCCGAGAACGTGATCCTGGGAATGGAGCCCACGGGGCCCACCGGATGGATCGACCAACGAGCCTCCTCGCGGATGGTGCAGGAGATCTCGGAGCGGTACAACCTGGAGGTCGACCCGGATGCCACGGTCGAGGACCTCCCGGTCGGCGTCCAGCAGCGTGTCGAGATCATCAAGGTGCTGACGCGCGATGCCACATACCTCGTGTTCGACGAGCCGACGTCGGTCCTCACTCCACAGGAGGTCGACGAGTTCTTTCGAATCGTTCGGGGACTTCGCGAGGACGGGAAGGGCATCATCTTCATCAGCCACAAGCTGAAGGAGGCACTCGAGATCGCAGACCGCATCACAGTCATGCGGGACGGCGTAGCAGTGGCGGATGTGACGCCGAGCGCCGTCACGGAAGAGCAGCTCGCCGAGCTGATGGTGGGAAGGCCTGTGGAGCTCGTCGTTCGCAAGACCAAGGCTGCCCCCGGAGACCCGATTCTCCAGGTCAACGACCTCGTCGTCTACGACGACCGCCGACACCGGGCCGTGGATGGAGTCTCCCTGGAGGTGCATGCTGGCGAGATCGTCGGAATCGCAGGCGTTCAGGGCAACGGCCAGACCGAGCTCGTCGAGTCGATCATGGGCCTCCGAACGTCACAGGCGGGAACCGTCCTCGTCAGCGGACGCGACGTCACAGAGGCATCGCCACGCACCATCCACAGGATGGACGTAGCCCACATTCCTGAGGATCGTCAGGAGAGCGGCCTGATTCTCGACTTCACCGTCACCGAGAACATGATCCTGGACGCGTACTACGACCGACCCTTCTCCAGTGGCCTGCGCATGGAGTGGGGAGAAGCAGCCAGCGCTGCGGAGCGGCTGGTCGAGGAGTACGACGTACGAACGCCCACCATCATCACACAGGTCTCCTCGCTTTCGGGTGGGAACCAGCAGAAGGTCATCGTGGCCAGGGAGTTCAACCGCGACGTCAAACTCGTCGTGGCGTCGCAACCCACCCGAGGAATCGACGTCGGGTCGATCGAATACGTCCATGCGCGTATCGTCGAGGAGCGGGATGAGGGCGCGGCCGTGCTGATCGTCTCCTCAGAGCTCGATGAGGTGATGGCGCTGTCCGACCGTGTGCTGGTCATGTATCGAGGGAAGATCGTCAGTGAGTTCGATCCCGCCACAACGGACACCACGGAAGTCGGGCTGGCCATGCTTGGGGCAGCTGGTGAGTGACGAGCCGACTTCCGCGCAGACGCCTGAGAGCTCACCCCCCGAGGACCAGACCCCACAGTGGTTCGTCCGGGTGACAGGCATCGGAGAGAGCCTCGGCAGGGCCTTGCTCATGCCAGTACTGGCACTGGTGGCGGCGTTGATCGTAGGGGCGGTGATCATCGCCTTGACCGACCTCGACTCACTCGAGATGATCGGAGACGATCCCCTGGGTGCCTTGGGGCAGATGGCCGAGGGCGTGTGGCTGGCCTACAAGTCGCTGTTCATCGGTGCGGTCGGCTCCGTCTACGCCTTGTCCGAGACACTCTTCGCGGCCACTCCCCTGATACTGGCCGGTCTGGCCGTCGCTCTGGGATTCCGAGCGGGGCTGTTCAACATCGGAGCCAACGGCCAGATGCTGATGGGCGGCATGGCCGCCATGTGGGTGGGGCTGCACATCGCCTTGCCAGGGGTCTTGCACATCCCGCTGGCCATCGTTGCCGCCGTGATCGGAGGCGGGCTGTGGGCTGCGATCGCAGGACTCCTGAAGGCGCGGACGGGGGCGCACGAGGTCATCACCACGATCATGCTGAACTTCATCGCCTTCTACCTGGTGGACTACCTTCTGAAGACCCCGGTCTTTCAGGAGCCGGGGCGTGACCACGCCCTTTCCGAGAAGCTCCCGCCCTCCGCGCAGTTCCCTGAGATCCTGGGAAGCCAGTACCGCCTGACGATCGGCTTCCTGATCGCGATCGCGGCCGTGGTCTTCGTCCATTGGCTGCTGTTCCGCTCGTCAGTGAGATTCGAGTTCCGGGCAGTCGGATTCAACCCGGAGGCGAGCAGATACGCGGGGATGAACGTTGCCTGGTTGTACGTAGGGGTGATGGCGATCTCCGGGGGGCTCGCAGGGATCGCAGGCGCCAACCAGGTGATGGGCCTCCCTCCTTACCAGGTGACACCCGTGTTCGCGGGGACCCTCGGCTTCGACGCCATTGCCCTGGCACTGCTGGGGCGATCGCATCCCATCGGTGTGCTCTGGGCCGGGCTGCTGTTCGGCGCGCTGAAAGCGGGTGGCCGGGCGATGCAGGGAGCTGCTCAGATCCCCCTCGACCTGGTGGTCGTGATGCAAGCCCTCATCATCGTGTTCATCGCCGCCCCAGAGCTGGTACGGGCGATCTTCAGGGTCAAACCGGTCGAGAAGGAGCCGACGCAGCTCACGAGGGGTTGGGGCGGATGACCATCACCACTTCTGCTCCGAGCGAAGCCCGAGTTCGGGCTACGGCCGAGGAACGCCGCGCCACGATCGTCGGCCTGGTGCTCATCGGTCTGGCCGCCTTCGTCTTCTGGGCGTTCGGCTTGAACGTGGCAGGTGACCTCGACGCCAGGTTCAACCTTTCGCTCATTACGGATCGGTTCAAGGACATCGCCTGGGTCGTCAACACGCGCACGCTGAGCTTCATCGTTGCAGGCGTCCTGGCGTTCCTCGGGGGCATGCAGCTTCGTCGCTCCAACGTGAAGCGAACCAATCTCGTGTTGGCGGTCGGGTTGATCTTCTTCGCTCTCGCCTTTCTTGCCTGGGCGGCTGCGGGTAAGTCGTTCAGCCTCGTCGGCATGCTTCGCTCCACGGTGATCCTCTCTGTGACCGTCACCTTGGGGGCTTTGACAGGGCTCATGTGTGAACGGGTGGCCATCATCAACATCGGGATCGAGGGTCAGCTGCTCACGTCAGCCTTCACGGCCACCGTGCTCGCAAGTGCCTTCGGCCTCTGGGCGGGCGTCTTCGGCGCGCTGCTGACGGGGGCGATCCTCGGCGCCTTCTTGGCCTGGCTGACGATCAGGTTCCGGGTCGATCAGATCATCGCCGGAGTGGTGATCAACATCTTCGCCCTGGGCCTGACATCGTTTCTCGCCACGAGGGTCCTGGCAGAGGCCCAGGATCTGAACGCGGCGCCTCAGTTCGGGCAGATCCGCATCCCGATCCTCGCCGACATTCCCGTTCTCGGTGCGATGTTCTTCGACCACAACTTCTTCATCTACGGCACGCTCGTGTTGGTCATCCTGCTCCACCTGGGCTTCTTCTACACACGGTGGGGGCTCCGGTCGCGGTCAGTCGGCGAGCATCCCAAGGCTGCGGACACCGTCGGCATCGATGTCTTCCGAACCCGGTACAGGAACGTCATCCTCGGAGGCTTGATCGCGGGGTTCGGCGGAGCGTTCCTGTCGTTGACGCAGGTCTCGCGCTTCGAGGAGAACATGACGGCGGGCATCGGTTACATAGGGCTGGCAGCCATGATCTTCGGGAGGTGGATGCCGTTCGGGGCGCTGGCCGCCGGATTGGTGTTCGGATTCGCACGCGCCCTTCAGCAGAAACTCGGGATCCTGGCCACCCCCATCCCTTCCGAGTTCCTGCTCATGACGCCCTACATCGTGACGATCATCGTCGTGGCGGGAGTTGTCGGAAGGGCAAGGCCACCCGCCGCGGACGGGCAGCCGTATATCAAGGAGTGACGGAGGGGCCTCTGCGCGCCGTGCTGTTGCTCAGCCGTCCCACCAGCGCAGGACCCTGAGGCCCCGTAACGTGTTCCAGCGGCTCGGCTTGCCTGGCTGCTCCATGCGGAACCACTCGGCGCCTCTGTGGTGGTTCTGGAGAGGCCAGCGGCCGTCTGATCGGCGTTTGCGGCGCACCAGCTCCACGGCATCGCTCGCTCGCTCCTCCCTCGGAGCGTCGCGGCTCTGGAAGTGGTCGAGCCCGCGGAGCACGTCGTAGTGCCAGCGAGGAGGAAACGAGAAGCGCGTGAACTCGGGCTTGGAGACCTCTCCTGTGCGGTGGGATCGATAGAAGCGGTGATCGAGGAGGAACTCCCTTCCGGCATCGGCCAGGTAGCGAACCGAGCTCTCTCCGTACTCGTCCGTCGCCTCCAGCACGGTGATGGTCGTGTGAAACGAGCCGTGGTTGGAGCCCCAGGTCCTCTCGCAGTTCCATCCTCCGTCCGGCTGCTGCTCCTCCAGGAGCCAGTCGACCAGCCGATCGACCTCGTCTCGGTGGCCGAAGTAGGACCCGAGCATCACCAGCATTGCCGCTACGCAGGCGTCACCCTCCTTGGACGTCGGCCGGAACGCCACGCCACCCTCGATGAGCCGTGCTGCCGCGACGAGTCGGCGCACGCCTTCTCCTGCCTGAGGGTTGTCAGGAGCAAGGCCCATCCGCCGCAACAGGAGCAGGGTGTAGGTGGTGGAGATCCACTTCGGGCTGTAGAGACCGCCTGCCCAGGTGCCTTCCGGGTCCTGGTGGGAGAGCAGCTCGGCTCCCCAGCCCTCGGTGGCCACTCTGGCCCTCTCGTCAGCGACGACGGCCTCGGGCTCGTCGGTGAGGTCGGCCATCACCTGCCACCTGATGGCAGGGTCGCCCTCGAGCAGCCAATCGACAACCGTGGTTCCTGTCAATCTCAGCCCCCTATACGGGTACCCAGATTGACACGAAAGTCGTCAACCCTCTAGATCGGCGTCCCGGCCCCAGAACTCGATCTCCTGGATCGCCAGTTCTTCGAACGGCACCTCGCCGTTGTACGCCTGGGCTGGCCAGGTGCTCACGACTTCGATCTTCACCTTGGTGGTTCGCACACTCTGGAACGAGATCCGCTGCTCGCCAGGCACGTCCTCGAGCTCGCCCGGGAGCGGCTGGTCTGGCAGGTCATCTGCGGTGATCAGGAAGCCGCGCACCCTGAAGTTCCTGAAGAAGGGCTCGTCCTCCTGGTAGTGGGCGATGTTGATCCAGTGAATCTCCACAGGCGAGATGAACGTGAACTCGATGAAGGCGTTCTCGCCACCCAGCGAGTCGTCGTTCCAGGCCGTCGTCGGGTCTCTGTCGATCAGCTTCTCCGGACTCCACCTCTCTCCGACGCTGCTCGACGCGGTGACGGTCAGCGGCGTGATGAGCCTGGCCCTGCCTCGGCTCGTCGTGGTGGTGGCTGCAATCGTCGTGTCGCTGGCGACGGGCTCCTCTTCCCCTCCGAAGGCCCTGAACACGAAGGCGGCGATGACGACGAGGACGATCACCACGAACGCCGCCACCAGTGCCCTGGCGCCTGCGCTGGAGCGGAGAAGGGGAGGGGGCGCCACAGGGAGCATGTCCTGGGAGAGGCGGGCTCCGCACTCCTCGCAATGCCGGTTGTGGGAAGGGTTGGCTGCGCCGCAGCTCGGACAGGAGACGTAGTCGGCCTCCTGCACGATCGGAGGCGGCATCTCCGATTCTGTTGGAGGCTGCTCTTCGAGCGTGAACTCCTCGAAGAGATCTTCTCCGAGCGGATCTGTCCACTGCCCGCACTCCGGACAGAACTGGGAGTCCTCGAAGGTCGCGCCACAGTTCGAGCACGTGTGCCGAGTCAAGGAACCTCCGTCGATGCTAGGTATTGTGCCACGCCCATGATGCTGGCGGAGATTCGCCAGGCAGAGCCCTGGTCGGCTTTCAACGTTCTGGGCTTGGTCGTTCTGGCGGCCCTGGTGGTGGGGCTGATATGGCTCCTGACCCGCACCAGACCCCGGGAGTGAACGTGGCGAACGGCCTCGGAGTTCCCCTGACGGGCGGCCCTGCAATCGGGAATCGTGGGGACGAGTAGCCTACGCGACCGATGAGCGGACCTTCGCTGCATGAGGCCCTCGAGCAGGTCGCACCCGGCACTCCTCTTCGCAAGGCCTTCGAACGGATCATCCAGCAGGAGAACGGTGGATTGATCATCCTGGGAAACGGTCCCGAGGTGCGGAGGCTGTGCAACGGTGGATTCACCCTCACCGGCGTCGAGTTTGCGCCGGCACGCCTGGCGGAGCTGGCCAAGATGGACGGTGCGATCGTCCTCGATGACGGCTGTGAGCACATCCTGCGAGCCAACGTTCACCTGACGCCCGACACACGGATACCCACCAAGGAGACCGGAGCGAGGCATCGGACCGCCGAGCGCGTCGCGAGACAGGCAGATGTCCCTGTCGTCGCCATCAGCGAGACCAGACGGGTGGCGACGCTGTATCTGGGCCGCGAGCGCCATGAGCTCCAGCTGCCGACCGTGGTCGGTGACAGGGTCAATCAGTCCCTCCAGACGCTGGAGCGGCTGAGGCGCCGCCTGGATGAGGCCGTCGAGCGTCTGACCCGCTTCGAGATCGCTGACGTTGTCGTGTGCCGCAACGCGATCGACGTGCTGCAGCGCGCCGAGATGGCAAGCAGGGTCGGGGACACCATCGAGGAGGAGGCCGTCGCCCTCGGGGAGCGAGGCGAGCTGGTCAGGCTTCAGCTCGCCGACCTCACCCATGGCATCGACCTGACCCGAGAGCTCGTCCTCCGCGACTACGTGCGCGGCAAAGGCCGGACACCGGAACGGGCCTTGCACACCTTGAGCCAGGTGGACACGGATGAGCTTTCCGATCCTGAGGACCTGGCACCAAAGCTCGGGCTCGGCCATCCCGACTCGCCAGCGCAACCGCTCGGCTACCGCCTGCTCGGCCAGGTCCCGCGACTGCCCGGCAGCGTCCGCGAGGCACTCGTCAGGAGGTTCAAAGGACTCAGCGGCATGGTCGACGCCTCCGTCGACGACTTCGACTCAGTAGCAGGTGTCGGGTCGACTCGGGCTCGGCAGCTACGCAACTACTTCGACCGTCTCGTAGAGTCGTCGCGCGGCTGGGAGGGCTCGTACGAGCTCTGATGTAGCCGGTACACTCGGAGACCGGTAGGTGGAGCACGAATGGCAGAGAAGTCAGGCACGTCCGCGTCCAAGAAAGCGGAGTCTGCTCAGGGCTCGGAGGCGGCGGCACCAGCTTCGAAGAGGACCTCAGCGAGGACGCCTGGCAAGGCGGCAGGCAAGAAGGCAACAACAGCCAAGAAGACCTCAGCCAAGAAGACCTCAGCCAAGACGACTTCAGCCAAGACGACCTCTGCCAAGAAGTCGACAGCCAAGAAGTCGACTACCACGAAGACCACCACCAGTAAGACTTCGTCCCGGTCCTCCAAGCCTGCTGCGAGGAAGAGCAGGAAGCAGACAGGCTATGGCGTTGGCGACCGCGTCGTTCACCCTCACCATGGCGCGGCCACCATCACCAAGAAGACCCGTCAGGTCGTCGACGGCACACGGAAGGACTACTTCGAGCTCGAGATCGCCACCGACCAGCTCACGGTGTACGTGCCTGTCGACAAGATCGACGTAGCCATCCGGCCTGTCATCTCGCAGAACCAGGCCCGCAAGGTCTTCTCGCTCTTCAAGGAGGAGCCTCAGGAGGCTGGTGCCAACTGGAGCCGCTGGTACAAGGTGCTCAATGAGAAGATGACCAGCGGCGATATCTATCAGGTGGCAGAAGTCGTACGAGATCTCACCTATGCACAGCAGACCAAAGGCATCTCGCCTGCTCTGAAGCGGATGCTGTCGAGGGCCAGGCTCACACTGACGAGCGAGCTGCAGTTCGCCCTCGACATCTCAGAGGATGATGCCGTCAAGCGGTTGGACCGCGCGCTGCCCAAGGTCGAGGTCAGCGAGAGCGAATAGAGGGCGACCGCGTGCTGGTCGAAGCGGTTCGCTTCCTCGTCACCGTTATCCTCACCGCCATCGGATTCGCGATCGGCAATCGATGGGGTACGGGTGACGCCAGCACCGGGCCCATTCTCGGT
>CAZKJJ010000075.1:0-8933 GCA_964553055.1 uncultured Acidimicrobiia bacterium | reverse complement strand
CCGCAGTGGGCTGTCCCTGCCACCCGGTCTCCCTCTCGGAAACCGAGCCCCTCGGCTCCCTCACCCAGAGCGACGATCTCCGCCGACCATTCGTGTCCCGGCGTGAAGGGGTAGCTCCGCGGCCAGCCCCGCTTCAGGAAGTGGCCTGAGATGATCTCCCTGTCGGTTCCGCAGATCGCCACCGAGTGGACTCGGCAGAGCACCTCACCAGGCCCGGGGACCGGCACCTCGGCTTGCTGGACCGCGTACTCGTCGGGGCCGAGCAGCACGAGGGCGTCCATCAGCTCAGGGGTCGTCTTGGGAGCCGCTGTGACCGTCATGTGCCCTCCTCTCGCGGACGTCCGGGTCGTGCGCTGACGTCCCCAGTCTGGAGAAGTGAGTCCGACCCGCCAGGGGAGAACGACTCATCAGCGGCCAGACCGCCCAGATCTCCCAGCGTTGACAGGCTCATGCAGGCCCTGTCGTCTCGTCCCGACCCACTGCCAGAGCCCTCACTCGTGCCCGCCGGGGACCTCCCCGTGCCCCGGAAAGTGCGGTCGGCATCCCGGCTCAGAAGCGGGCCAGACGGAAACCACCATCGACCGGGATCGTCACCCCGGTGACTCCGTCGAAGAGCGGCGTGCACAATGCCACGACGATGGCGGCGACCTCGGGCCGGGTCACGAGCCGGCCGGTGGGCGTGTGGGCGATGGCCCGCTCCACGAACGTCGGATCGAACTCGGCGATGTCGTCGGCGCTCTCGGAGATCTGGCCGGGAGCCACGGCGTTGACGTTGATCTCCGGGCCGAGCTCGAGGGCCAGCTCCTCGGTAAGCGTGATGATGGCCTCCTTGGCCAGGCTGTAGATCGAATGGCTACGCAGAAAGGCCGAGCCGGCCGAAATGTTGACGATCCTCCCCCAGCCCGCCTCCCGCATGCCGGGCACCACCAACCGGGTCGCCAGGTAGGCGGCCTTCACGTTGCCGTCCCAGATTCGATCCCACTCCTCCTCCGCCAGCTCGGTGTAGGGATCCATGGCGAAGGGACCCGAGTTGTTGACGAGAATGTCGATCCGGCCCCGGACTTTCAGTGTCTCCTCCACGAGCGCCCGGACCCCTTCTCCCGTGGTCGTGTCACCGTAGAGGGCGACGTGGTCGCGGCCGGTCGCGGAGGAGAGCTCATCGACGAGGCCCTCTGCGACTTGAGCAGACGAGTGGTAGTTCACCACCACGCTTGCTCCCTCTTCGGCAAGACTCCTGGCGATCTGAGCCCCGAGGTTCCTCGACGAGCTCGTGACGAGGGCGTTTCTCCCGGCGAAGCCTCCCGACGCGACCACTGGCTACCTCCTCATGCTGCTCCGAATGTAGATGACGGGCTGAGCGAACCCGCCGAGACCCGGTAACTCATCCGCCAAAGTGCAGATCCCCCACAGCTTTCACTCGGATGCGAACCGCGTTGGATGGGAGATAGGCCAGCGGCACTTCCTCGATGTCGACTATCTGAACCGTCTCCGATTTGGCGCCGGCCTCCACCGCCCTGGCGGTGGCCTCCGCCCGCGCCTGATCGAGGGCCTGATCGCGGGACACGCCGTCGAGGGAGAAGACCCGATCGATCTCCCCTCCCACCTGGGCGATGGCCGCACCGATGGCGTTGGCAACCGCGAAGTGCGCAGGCCGACTCACCTGGCTGGCGCCCTCGATCCTGTCCTCCACCAGGATGCTGCCGCCCCCCACCAGGACCACCGGGACAGGGTCAGGCCCCGTCTTCATCTGATCGACGATCTCGGACACGGTCTGCTGCATGCCGGCCACCGCATCGGTCACCAGGCCCGGGTCCAAGTCCCTGACCAGACGCCCGTCTCCGATGTCTGCCAGGCCCGCCGCCACAGCCACATCGGTAGCTGTCAGCGTGTCCCCTCCGAACACGAGAGCTCTCTCGCTCAGCAGGTAGCCGACGCTTTCGGGTCCGATGCGGAGCCCCCCTTCGGTGTGGATGACGCTTCCGCCGCCAAGTCCGATCGACAGCACATCCGGCATCCGGAAGTTGGTTCTCACGCCTCCAATGTCCACGGCCACGGATGCTTCCCTGGGGAATCCGTTCGTGAGCATGCCGGCGTCGGTCGTGGTCCCGCCGACGTCGACAACCACGCAGTCCTCGATTCCGGACAGGAACGCCGCCCCCCGCATCGAGTTGGTCGGGCCCGAGGCGAAGGTGGCTACCGGGTACTCCTCCGTGTACCGGGAGCTCATCAGCGTCCCGTCGTTCTGGCTGATGAACAGCGGCGCCTCGACCCCCAGACTCTGCACCGCGGTGGTGAACGCCTCCACTATCTGGGAGGCCAGCTGGCGGAGGCAGGCGTTCATGATCGTGGCGTTTTCCCGTTCGAGGAGGCCGATCCGACCTATCTCGGAGGACAAGCTGATCGACAGGCCTGGAATCCGTGCGGTGAAGAACTCGGCCGCTTCCCGCTCGAGGTCGCTGTTGACGGGTGAGAAGACAGAGCTGATGGCCAGCGAGCGTATGCCCTTGGCTTCGATGTCGGAGGCGACCTCGTCCAACTCCGCCGGGTCGAGAGGAGCGATGAGACGGCCGTCGAACTCGTTCCCGCCTGAGCACAAGTACACGTGATCACCGAGTGTCTCCCGGAGGCGCTCCGGCCAGTCGATCATCGGGGGCAGGGCGCGGGTGGCGGGCAGCGCCAGGCGTACCGCGGCCGTCGGAAGGAGGCGCCTGGCTTCCACGACGGCGTTGGTGAAGTGGGTGGTGCCGATCATCACCCCTTCGATCCGACCACGGAGGTCGGAGCGATCAGCCAGAGACTCCAGGGCGGTCACGATCCCCTGTGTCACGTCGGGCGTCGTTGGCGTCTTGGTCTCGGCCAGCACCCGACGGCCTTGCATGAGCACGGCGTCTGTGTTGGTCCCTCCGACGTCGATGCCGATCTGCACCGAGTCCCCTAGGAGGATTCCGGCGGGGAGAGCCTGCCGAGCGCCTCGAGGATCCGTTCGGGGGTGATCGGAACGTGACTGACCGGTGCTCCGATGGCGTCCGCCACCGCGTTGCCTATGGCGGCCGCCACGGGCACGATCGGCGGTTCGGCCACCCCTTTGGCCCCGAACGGTCCCGCCGCGTCTGGGTGCTCGAGCAGCATCACCTCCACCCGAGGGGTGTCGGTGGCGACGGGGAGCCGGTAGGTCTCCAGCGTGCGCTGCCGGTACCGGCCGTCATCTCCGAATTGCAGGCCCTCGTAGAGGGCGTACCCGAGGCCCTGGGCGACCCCACCTTGGATCTGTCCCATGACGCCGGCCGGGTTGATGGCCTTCCCGACTTCCTGAGCTACGAGGTAGCGCAGCACCGTCACGCCTCCGGTGACCGGGTCGACCTCGACCTCCGCCACGTGGACGTGGTAGGTGGGAGTTGGGAAGGTGGGAAAGAGCAGCCCGGAAGCACAGGTCGGGTCATAGCGCGGGGCCGGTGTGGAGTAGGAGCCGGTCGCAGCGAGGGGGCCACTCTCGCTGAAGGTGGCAGCCGTCGCGACCTCAGCCAGGGAGATCCCCGAGTCCGGGACGCCCGTAACCTGCACCATTCCTCCAACCAGCTCCAGATCGGCCGGCGAGGCCTCCAGCAGCTGACCTGCCAGCTCGTAGATTTTCTCCCGTAGCTCCACAGCGGCCTCCCGGACGGCCCTCCCTACCACGTGCGTAGTGCGCGAACCCTGCGAGCCGGCATCGTAGGGAGCGACGTCGGTGTCGGGGAGCGAGAGGATCACGTCGGTGGGCGCCACGGCCATCTCGTCGGCGGCGATCTGGACCAGTCCCATCGTGACGGCACCTGAGCCATTGTCGGTGGCGGCTGTCACGACCCCCAAGGTGCCGTCCTCGTGGAGCTTGAGCACCACTGATCCCGGCATGGGATTGGTCAGCCAGACACAGGCAGCGACTCCCACTCCCCGCAACTGGCCACGTCCAAGGGTCCTCCATGGTGCAGCTTCCTCCAAGCGGTCAAATGCCTCCTCGAGGATCGAAGCGTCCGAGAGCTCCTGACCGTTGGGCAGCCGATCACCGTCTTCGAACAGGTTCTTGAGGCGCAGCATCCGGCGGTCCAAGCCCAGTGCTCCTGCGATGTGATCCATATGTCGCTCGAGGGCGAAGACCGTGTGCGTGCCGCTCACTCCTCGGAACGCGCCCGTCGGGGCTGTGTTCGTGTAGACCGCCCTGCAGGTCATCCGGGTTGGCCCCACGCGGTACGGGGCGCCGGCAAGCATGAACGGAATCGAGCAAAGGAAAGGTGCGTCGGTCGCGGCCGCTCCTGCGTCGAGGAGCACTTCCATCCGGCGAGCCAGGATTCGTCCGTCTGCTGCCACTGCCGAACTGATTCGAAGCACCGCATCCTCTCGGCAGGGAGCGGTGATCAGATCCTCGGTCCGCTCCATCACCAGCCTCACCGGCCTTCCCGTCGCCCTGGCCAGCAGCGCCGCGTGCGGCTCGATCGTGATGTCGAGCTTGGCTCCGAACCCACCGCCGATGTGATGGCCCACCACTCGTATGGAAGAGGGCCGTAGCCCGAGGGCCTCGGCCAGCCGATCCCGGATGTTGAAGGGATACTGATGAGATGCGTGGATCGTGTACCGGCCCGCCTCGTAGACGGCCACGACGCCCCGTGGCTCGAGGTGGGCCTGGTACTGGCGCTGCGCCCGAAACTCATCAGATACGACCAGATCGGCTTCGGCGAAGGCCTCGTCGACGCCAGGGGGATCAGCAACCAGCTCGCCGCACACGTTGCCGTACCTGCCGAACTCCTCAGAAGCGGCCAGCTCGTCGGCGTCCGGATGGACCAGGCGGGCATTCGGCCCGACGGCCTCGTCCATGTCGACCACGGGCTCCTGCTCCTCGATCACCAGGTCGATCGCCCTGACGCCCTCCCGGGCGGCCTCGGCGTCGTCCGCGGCGACCGCGGCAATCGGCTCGCCCTCATAGGTCACGTAGTCAGAAGCGAAGATCCGATGGTCCTTGACCACGATCCCGTAGCGGGTCGAAGGCGCATCGTCTGCAGTGAGCACAGCCCGCACCCCAGGGACCCGAAGGGCCGCCGAAACGTCGAGGTGCGTGATCCGGCCGGCCGGGATCGGCGAACGCAGCAGCTTGGCGTGCAGCGAGCCAGCCAGCCCGACGTCCACCGTGAAGATCGCCTCGCCGGAGACTTTGGCGGCGCCATCGCTCCGCGGGGTGCTGGTCCCGATCGTCACGGGTCAGCTCCTGTTGCCAGGAGCACGGCATCCACGATCTGGCTGTAGCCGGTGCACCGGCACAGGTTCCCTGCCAAGGCTTGGCGGATCTCGGGCTCGCTCGGGGAGTCGTTGCGGTCGATCAGCGCGGTCAGCGTGACGAGGAATCCGGGGGTACAGAAGCCGCATTGCACCCCCCCCGTGTCGATGAAGGCTCGCTGCAGGCTGGACAAGTCGTCTCCGCCGTGGGCAAGCCCCTCCACGGTGAGCACATCGGCCCCGTCGACGGCCATCGCCGCCATGATGCACGAGTCGACGGGCCTTCCGTCGACGAGGACAGTGCAGGCGCCGCACTCCCCTTCGTCGCATCCTTCCTTGGTGCCGGTGAGTGCCAGACGATCGCGCAGGACGCCGAGGAGCGTCTCGTCGGGGCTCGCCTCGATGCGTCGCTGCTGCCCGTTGACAGTGAAGTTCAGCTCCACCACTGCCCTACCCGACGCCGGCTCGGTCCATGCAGATGCCCACTGCCCGCTCGAGCAGGGGCGCCAGCACCGCAGTTCGATAGGAGGCGATGGAACGAGCGTCGTCGATGGGCGTGGCGCCGGCTGCCAGCGCGCGACCTGCCGCGGCGACCGCCTCGGGCTCGCCTCCCGTCCCCAGCAGAGCTTCTTCCACACGGCGATCCCGATACGGTTTGGGCGCCACCGAGCAGAGGGCGATCCGGGCCCTATCGATGGTGCCCTCATCGTCGAAGCCGATCCTGACCGCCATCCCCACGATGGCCACCTCCATCGCTCCCCGCCGCCCCACCTTGAGGTAGACCTCGCCCGCCCGCGTGCCGACCGGTTCGACCGACACCGCGGTCAAGAGCTCCCGGGGCGACAGGGCCGTCTGCCTCCTACCTACCAGGAAGTCCTCCAGAGCCATCGTCTGGGCTCCTTCGACGCTTTCGAGGGTCACGAGGGCGTCGCCGACCAACAGCGGAGGCATGAGGTCGGCGGCCGGAGAGGCGTTGCAGATGTTTCCGCCCACGGTGCCGACGGCTTGCGTCTGCCAGCCTCCCACCGTGGCGGCCGCCTCCGCCAGGGCCGGAAGCGACCTCCGTAGGTCTGGGTCGTTCGCAAGGTGGTAGTGAGTAGTCAGGGCACCGACCTCGAGTCGGCCGTTCCACCTGAGGCCTCGAAGCTCGTCCAACCGTTCGATGTGCAGGAGAACCCGAGGCGTCAGCTCGCCTCGCGAGTACTGGATCATGACGTCCGTGCCACCTGCCAGCACCTGGGAGTCTGATCCCAGCTCGTGCAGCCAGGAGAGCGCTTCCGATACCTCAGAAGCGGAGCGAAACTCTTCTACTGATCCCATCACCGCCCCGGCGTCAGCTGCGACCTCGAGCGGATACTAAGGGACTGCTGCCCCGCCTCAGCCCCGCCGGGCTAGTGTCGCCGAGATGTGGGAGATCAGCGAGCAGGACCTGGCTCCGCTGTCGATCGGTGCGGGGATCCTCGGTACCGGTGGCGGAGGCAACCCCTACCTCGGGTACCTTCGGGCGCGACAGCACGTCCGAGCCGGTAGCCGCATCGAGGTCATCGATCCGACTGAAGTGCGCGACACGGACCTACTCGTGTCGACAGGCGGGATGGGCTCCCCCGTGATCAGTTACGAGAAGATCGCTCAGGGCGAGGAGGAGACCAACGCCGTGAGAGCACTCGAGGAGTATCAGGGTCGCCGCTTCGATGCGATCGCTCCCTTCGAGATGGGGGGCGGGAACTCGATGGCTCCGCTCGTGGTGGCCGCCAACCTGGGGATTCCGGTGGTCGACGGCGACGGGATGGGTCGAGCCTTTCCTGAACTCCAGATGATCACCTATTTGATCTACGGGGGGGAACCCTCGCCTTCGGCGGTGGCGGATGAGCGGAACAACCGCGTGGTCTTCCCCTCGGTGCGTGACGCCAAGTGGCTGGAGAGACTCGCCCGCGCCGTGACGATCGAGATGGGTGGCCACACAGGCCTTGCCACGGCAGCAATGGACGGGGAGCACTGCCGGCGCTCGATCATTCCCAACACGTTGAGCCTGGCTCACACCATCGGCAACCGGGTTCTCGAAGCCCGCCGCGCCAACCGTGATCCGGTCGCGGCGATCACGAACGTCACGGGTGGACGCCGTTACGTGAGGGGAAAGGTCATCGACGTGGTTCGGAGGACTACCAAGGGCTTCGCCAGGGGGACCATCACCATCGACGGTCTCGGCGATGATCAGGGACGTCGCGTGCGCATCGACTTCCAGAACGAGAACTTGGTGATCTGGGAGCACGAAGCAGCCCAGGTCGTCGTCCCGGACCTCATCACGGTGATCGGCACGGACGACGGCGAGCCCATCACCACGGAGCTCGTCCGATACGGGCTCCGCACCGACGTGCTCGTCCTTCCTTGTCCGGAGCTGCTACGTACCGAGGAGGCTCTGGCCGTCGTCGGCCCGCGCGCCTTCGGCTTCGACCTCGATTACGTGTCGTTCGTCGAGTCGTAGGGAGGGAAGTGCTCGTGGACCAGTCGGACGTCGTTGTTCTCGTGTACCACGACAATCTCACCTTCCACCACGCGAATGACATCCACGCCGTGGTTCTCCCACGGCTCGCCGTCCGCGGTGGTGGCGCTCTCGTCCCAGAGCACGGCCGCCCACTCGCCGTCCACGATCTTCGTCCTGATCCGAAAGTCGAGGTCGGTGAGCCGTGCGCCTGAGAAGGCGAAGAATCGACGAGCCTCGGCGATGCCCTTGACTAGGGGCTGGCCGAGGAACCGGACCTCTACGTCGTCGCCCATCAGCGCCAGCATGCCGGCCTGGTCACCGGCTAGATACGCCTCGTAGAGGCGGTCGACGACCTGGCGCGTCTCCTTCTCGGACATCGGAAGCATCCTACGGGGGTCCATCCTCCGCAGTTAGGGTCCGGCTTCCCCACCGAGAGGAGGGCCCGATGCTGCTCGAGATCAGGAAGTACACGATCAAGCCGGGCCGAAGAGACGAGTTCGTGGAGTTCTTCGATTCCGAGGTCCTGCCTGCGATGCAGGCTCACGGCCTGGACGTGGTGGGGCAGTTCGTCTCGGTCGACGATGAAGACACCTTCTGGTACTTGCGTCGCTTCGCCGACGAGGCCGACCGCCAGCGAAAGACGGCTGCGTTCTACGAGAGTCCCGTATGGCTCCAGGTACTCAGAGAGCGGGCCCTCACCCTGGAGGCAGGTTACGAAGTCGACACGGTGGTCCCGGCCGCAGGTTCTCGGGGTCAGACGATGACGTTCACCCAGTCCCCGACACCCGAGTAGGCAGCGACGTTGAGCCCGATCAGGTCGGCCAATCTCTGGGGCAGGCGCTCGGAGATCCAAGCACTGTGGGGTGTGATCACGACGTTCTCGAGGTCCCACAGCGGGGAGTCCGCCGGCAACGGCTCGGCGGAGAAGACATCCAGTCCCGCTCCCCTCAACGGCCCATCCGTCAGCGCCGCGGCGAGTGCCTCCTCGTCCACGACGGAGCCCCTTCCAACGTTGATGAACCACCCTGCTCCAATCGCCTCCAGCTCCTCCTTGCCGAGGAGACCCCTGGTCTGGGGAGCGTCAGGCACCACAGCCACCAGCACATCCGCCTCCCGACAGAGCGTGAGGACGTCTTCCGGACCGTAGACACGTTCGGCGACGCCCTCGTAGCCCTCCGGGTTTCGCTTGGAACCGACGACTCGCATCCCC
>CAZKJJ010000074.1:0-8935 GCA_964553055.1 uncultured Acidimicrobiia bacterium | reverse complement strand
GATCGACGAGGCGGCCCAGAAGACGGTGCACTACCGCCCGCCCGGCTCCTAGGCGGCTTCATCATCCCCAGCTTCTTGTCAATGGAGGCCCCGGAAAGCGCTGTCTCCATTGACACGAAACCCAATACACGGGACCGCTCCTCGGAACGTCACACGTAGTCTCCGCACCGAGCAGCAAGGGAGGCGCGTGTGGAGACGATCGCCATCGTCCTGACCGTTGGGGACGAGCACCGGGAGGAATTCGAGCGAGGGTTCAAGGAGCACGAGGTGCCGGTGTGGGAGGACTTCCTGGAGCGCGGCCTCTTGGTCAGAGCTTCCCTGACCCCGCTCGAGATCAGCACGCTGGGTGTGAAAGGGGCATCGCAGTATCTAGTGGTGGCGGTGTTCGCAGACGACCGGGGCCACCACGAGCACGATGGAGATCCACGGTTCCGAGCCTGGGACCAGATGGCGGACGCCTACCAGGTCGCTCCTGCGCACGCCCTCGGTGGCGAGACGCTCATCCGGGTGGGCGACTGATCTCGTGGATCGTCAGCCGCGCGGTCGGGCGGCGGCCACCCATACATCACAGTTCTATGTATAATGGTTCTAGGTACACGGAGAGAAGACACCGTTGCGTATCGCCAAGGATCTCGTCGCCGCCTCGGCCACCCCTCTCGTGCTGGCGATCCTCACCGAGCACGAAAGCTACGGGTATGCCATCGCCAAGCGGGTGCACGAGCTATCAGGTGGAGAGCTTCGCTGGACGGACGGCATGCTCTACCCCCTACTGCACAGACTCGATCGCCTCGGGTACGTCGAGGCGAGCTGGCACGCCCCTTCCGCGGGACGTAGGCGCAGGTACTACCGGATCACGGCCAGGGGCAGGAACGCACTTTCGGAGCAACAACGCCAGTGGGCAGTGGTGAGCGACGCGCTCCGGAGTGCTTGGCACGAGATGCAGTCGGCAGAGCGACAGAGTTCGCCTCTACCGGCGGAAGGCTGATCCCTGGACGCCGAACACGACCTCGAGGCTCAGATCGGCCAGTGGCGGGCCTATGTGACAAAGCGGGCCCCAGTTCTGGGAACAGACGTCGATGAGCTGGAAGGGCACCTGCGCGATCAAGTGGCCGAGCTCGGAGCGGCCGGTCTGAGCGACGACGAGGCGTTCCTCGTTGCGGTGAAGCGCATGGGCAACCTGGACGAGCTCTCGCGGGAGTTTGCACGGGAGCACTCGGAGCGACTGTGGAAGCAGCTGGTCCTCTCACCAAACGGCCAGCCGGCCACCAGAACCAGGACGGACGTCATCGTGATGATCGGGCTCGCTGTGACCGCCGCCCTTGTGATCAAGGTGCCTGCCCTCTTCGGCATCGAGCTGGAGCAGGACATCTCCTTCTACCTACGGAACCTCAGTCTCTTCGCGCTGCCGCCGCTCACCGCCTACTTCGCGTGGAAGCGGGGCCTCGCCACCAGGCAGGTGCTCCTGCTGGTACTTCCGTTCGTCGCAGGCGCCGTCTTCGCCAACGCCTATCCCTATGCAACAGAGGGCGCCACCGAGATCCTGACGGCGCTTCACCTACCGATCGTGCTCTGGCTGGTTGTCGGCGTCGCCTATCTGAGGTTCGAGTGGCGACCGGACCCGCGACGCATGGACTTCGTGCGGTTCACAGGCGAGTGGTTCGTCTACTACGTGCTCATCGCACTCGGCGGCGGGGTGCTCGCCGCGCTCACGGTCGGCACGTTCGACGCCATCGGAGTCGACGCCGGCCCGTTCGTATCGGAGTGGCTCCTGCCCTGTGGAGCCATGGGCGCCGTCGTCGTCGCAGGATGGCTGGTCGAGGCCAAGCAGAGCGTCATCGAGAACATGGCCCCCGTCCTGACCCAGGTCTTCACGCCGCTATTCGCCGCCATGCTCCTCGCCTCAGTGGCAGCCGTCGTCTGGACGGGGAACGGGATCGACGTCGATCGCGACGTCCTCATTCTCTTCGACCTTCTCCTGGTCCTGGTGCTGGGCCTCTTCCTGTATGCCATCTCGGCTCGTGACCAGCAGGCTCCGCCGACCACCATGGACGCCCTCCGATTGCTGCTCGTGGTGGGCGCTCTGATCATGGACGCCCTCGCCCTCGCCGCCATCTCGAGCCGCATCTCGGACTTCGGGTTCTCCGCCAACAAGACGGCGGCGCTCGGGCTCAACCTCATCCTCGCTGTCAACCTGGGATGGTCGGCGTGGCTCTCCTACCGCTTCTGGCGGCGCCGGTCGACCTTCTCGACGATCGAGCACTGGCAGACCTGGTACATCCCGGTGTACGGAGCCTGGTCAGCCTTCGTCGTCGTTGCGTTCCCGCTCATCTTCGGCTTCGCCTGAGCTTCGGCCTCCGGTCCGAGGGGCTGTGTCCACAGGACCGCGCCGTGTGCGAATCCGCCTTCGCGGCACCGCTCAGAGATCGTCCCTGCGAACCCAGGCGAACCTGGTGGTCACCACCGCTCCGCCCACAGCGGTACCGGCCACTCGGTAGCCGCATTCTTCGAACGCGTCGGCCGGATCCTCGGGCGCCAGCCGCCGCGAGCGACTGCCGTACGACCCCATGATCAGCGTGCCTCCCGCAGCCACCAAGGAGAACAGGCGGAAGATCCAGTCACACCGCAGCTCGAGAGGACTGAGGTCCAACAGCGAGTAGACGTACGTCCAGTGACGGCCTGGTTGCCACGTCCAGGCGTCCGCAACCACGAAGTTGGCAGCATGCTCTGGTAGGCGTTGGCGAGCCAGCTCGACCAGGCCGGCGCCGATGTCCACGCCGTGGGGGACGATGAGGCAGCCCTTCTCGCCCGCCCACTCCACGACGTCCGACGCCAGGAGGCCGTTGGCGCACCCGACGTCGAGGAAGTCGCCGTCGCCCTGGATCCCTCCGACGAGCGGCGATCGCTCCTCGATCCATCGCTTCCTGCCTCCGTGGAAGCCTGATTGCTCGACAGGGTCGTCGGACGCCAGGTAGGCAGCCTCCAGGGCTCTGCTCCGCTGCCGGAATTCGGGTGAGGGCCGACGCGACACGCGAGCCAGTATGGCGAAAGGGGGGCTCGGTGCCCGGAGTTCGGGTGACAGGAGTTCGGGGTGTCCGGAATTCGGACCACCGGAGTTCTGGAGACGCGAGTTCGGTTGACCCGAGTTCGGTGATCCGGGCTCCATAGCGCTCGGCTACGGTCAGGCCGGCGTCGACGGGGACGAGGGAGGCCATGGCCCTGAGCAGCCGAACAGGATCACTCGGTACCGAGAATGCCTTCAGCGTGCTGGCGGACATCGCCACGTGCCGGGCCAGAGGTGTCGACGTGGTGGAGCTGAACCTGGGTGAGCCGGACTTCGACACGCCCGCCCACATCACGGAGGCGGCCGTCTTCGCGCTCCGCGCAGGCGACACGCACTACTGCCCGCCGGCAGGGATCCCCGAGCTGCGCCGGGCGATCGCTTCTTCCGTCGCGGCCAGTCGAGGCATCGATGTGGACTCTGACCGCGTCGTGGTCACCGCCGGCGCCAAGCAGACGATCCGCCACGCCTTCGACGCCTACGTCGAGCCAGGGGACGAGGTGATCTATCCGACGCCTGGATTCCCGATCTACGAGTCGTTGGCGTCCTTCCACGGTGCGGTGGGGCGCCCCTTGCAGCTCGCCGCCGAGCACTCCTTCACGGTCACCGGCGAGCA
Source organism: uncultured Acidimicrobiia bacterium (assembly GCA_964553055.1). Taxonomy (GTDB): domain Bacteria; phylum Actinomycetota; class Acidimicrobiia; order Spongiisociales; family CAZKJJ01; genus CAZKJJ01. Next base: position 5,261 of record CAZKJJ010000074.1, on the reverse strand, counting down.
ACTCGACGAGCTCATGTCCCCCAAGACGAAGCTCATCATCCTGAACTCACCATCCAATCCCACCGGGGGCGCCTTCTCCGAGGATCTCCTCAGCGAGGTCGCGGACGTGATCAGCGACCACGGGCGTCCCGACCTCAGGGTCTACTCGGACGAGATCTACGAGCACATCACCTTCGACGGCGACGAACACCGGAGCATCGCTGGCGCGGCGGGGATGGAAGGCCGGACGGTGGTTGCCGGAGGCCACTCGAAGAGCTTCGCCATGACCGGCTGGCGGCTCGGGTTCGCCGTGCTACCGACCACAGAGGAGGCGAGCTTCTTCGAGCGACTCAACATCAACACCGTCTCCTGCGTCCCTCCCTTCGTGCAGCGGGCGGGAGTGGCAGCCCTGGAAGACCCTCGCTCCCAGGCATCCGTGCGGTCGATGGTCGGGGTGCTCGAGGAACGCCGTGACTGGATGGTCGGGGCGCTGAACCGAATCCAAGGCGTCAGCTGCCGGCTGCCCGCCGGAGCTTTCTACGCCTTTCCAGACGTGGGCGACGTCTGCCGACAGCTGGGCGTGCTGGAAGCCCACGGGACGCTGCCGTCCGAGATCACCGAGGAATGGCCACCCTCCAGGCTGTTGCAGATGTTCCTTCTGTACGGGCACGGGGTAGCGACGATGGATCGGGCCTCGTTCGGGCGTATCGGCTCGGCAGGGCAGCATTTCCTTCGCCTGTCATTCGCCGCTGGAATGGAGGTGCTCCAGGAGGGCGTCAGCCGGCTGGCAGATGCCTTCCAGGATGGCGAGGGATTTGCCAGGTTCTTCGAGGAGGAGTCGCAACTCTGGTCAGGAGAGCACAGGGAGGAGAGCTGATGCACGCGATACGAGTCAGCGAGACCGGTGGACCGGAGCAGCTCGTCTGGACCGAGCTCTCCCGCCCCGAGCCCGGTCCAGGGCAGGTGCTCGTGGAGCTGGCCGCCGCGGGCGTGAACTTCATCGACGTCTACCAGCGGATGGGCCTGTATCCGATGGAGGTGCCGTTCACGCCAGGTCAGGAAGGGGCAGGTGTCGTTGAGGCGGTGGGAAGCGAAGTCCAGGATGTGGAAGTGGGAACGCGGCTGGCATGGACCGATGTGCGCGGCTCCTATGGCGAGTTCGCCGTCATCCCTGCCGAGAGAGCCGTCGAGGTACCCGATGAGGTATCCCTCGACGACGCAGCCGCAGTCATCCTGCAGGGAATCACCGCCCACTACTTGACCAACGACACGTTCCCTCTGCGTGAAGGCCAGCACTGCCTCGTCCATGCAGGTGCGGGCGGCGTCGGCAGGCTCCTCATCCAGATGGCCAAGATGAAGGGCGCCTTCGTGATCGCCACGACGGGCACGCCCGAGAAGGCCGATCTGGCTCGCGCTGCGGGCGCGGACCACGTCGTGCTCTACGAGGAGATCGACTTTGGAGACGCTGTGACGTCTCTGATCGGAGAGCACCAGCTCGACGTCATCTACGACGGGGTGGGAGCCGCCACTCTCGAGCGCGGCCTGGAGCTGCTGCGGCCGAGAGGGATGATGGTCTCCTTCGGCAACGCCAGCGGGAGGCCTCCCAGCATCGACCCGCTGCTACTGATGAGGCTCGGGTCGCTCTACCTGACGAGACCGACCATGTTCCACTACATCCAGACCAAGGCCGATCTCACGGCGAGAGCGAACGACTTGTTCGAGTGGATCTCCAAGGGAGATCTCGACCTCCTCGTGGGCAGCCGGTACCCGATGCAGCAGGCAGCGGACGCCCACCGGGCCCTGGAGGGCAGGGCCACTGTCGGGAAGGTCCTGCTCGACCTCTGAGGCGCGTTGGGCGGGCACCGGGAGCGCCGTCTTCCTCGCGTTCCGGTCAATCTCAGACCCCTATAGCGGGCCTGAGATTGACACGAAACACCTTGAACGGCCCACGGCCCTGGGTTAGGGAAACGTAAGAGCCTCTCAAGAGTGGCGACACATGTTGCCCATACGGTGGATTCCGAGTCCCCGATGCGGGGACGAGGAAGGAGCAGACATGCGAAGAAGCATCATCGTCGGACTGGCGGTCGCCGCGCTCATGGCGGTGCCGCTCGTGGCCTATGCGGGCGTCACGGGGCCGGCGTTCTACGTCGACGGCGACCTGTACCGCACTGTGGGCACGAACACCGACTTCTCGACCACGGGCGCCCCCGACCACTCGTTCGACATCATCTACGAGTTCGACGGGGCGCAGACGTACAACGTGGCCACGGCCGCGCCCGGCGACCCCGGGTACAACGGGGGTCGTTGGCTGGTGTTGCTGGTCGACTACGACGTGAGCTATGCGGCCGCCCTCGCCGCCTTCGACGCCAACAGCTCGGGCGACTTCGACTCCGCCGCCGAGGTCGAGGCAGCCATCGACGCAGGAGCGATCACCACCTCGCTCGCCAAGGAGTTCGAGTGCCCGGTCATACCGCTGCCTGGAGGACACAACAGCTAGCGAGCGGCACCTAGCAAGCCGGACCTGTGCGACAAGGAGCCGGCCCGGGGGTTGGGGTGCCGCCGACCGGGCCGGCTCTCCAGGAAACGCCACACGCTGGGTGCCTCCTGGGAGTGTCTGCACCACGGGTCGAGAGAGAACAAAGAGGAGGTCACGGCGGCAGCCCTGGAGGCTGCAGCCCTTAGGCTGGTCGAGGTCCAAGGTCGTCGATGTGCTGGAGGAAGTCGTAGGTGACGAAACAGCTCGTCTCTACCGCTTGGCTCGAGGAGCACGTCGACGATCCATCCGTTGTGATTCTCGAGGTCGCCGCCGATCCCTTCGACGAAGCCGCCTACCCATCCGGTCACGTGCCCGGCGCGCGGTTCGTGTACTGGAAGGACCTCCTGTGGCACGAGACTGATCGGCAGTTCCCGACACCCGAGGAGATAGCGGTCAGGCTCGGGGCCCTCGGAGTCGACGAAGGCAGCACGATCGCTCTCGTCGGCGACCCGTTTCAGTTCGCGACCTACGCCTATTGGGTGATGACCATGGCAGGCCAGGAGGCCCGCTGCCGGCTCGTCGACGGCGGTCGGCTCACCTGGACGGCGGAAGGCCGTCCGCTGACGACGGCCGTTCCGGAGCCCTTCCAGGGAACGGTGACTGCGGGCACGGCTGACCACTCGTCGAGGATCGGAAGGGACGAGGTGCTGAGCGGCCTCACAGGGAGGAGCAGGATCCTCCTCGACTTGCGATCACCTGAGGAGTACCGAGGTGAGCGGGTCTCTCCTGCGTGGATGGGCTTCGATCACGGAGCGGAACGGCGTGGACGCATCCCAGGCGCCAGGCACCTCTACTACGAGGACCTGCTCCAGGGCGATGGCACGTTTCTGCCGCCTGACCGGCTCGAGGCTCGCTTCGCCCAGCTCCCTTCAGATGCCGAGATCGTGACCTACTGCCGCCTCAGCCACCGGGCGTCCCTCGGGTGGTTCGCCCTGACGAGAATCCTGGGGCGTAGCACCGTTCGCGTCTACGACGGGAGCTGGACCGAGTGGGGAAGCATCGTCGGCTACCCCATCGAACGCTGAAGGGAACGAGCCGAGGAGAGGATCGTGACCACTCACGATCCCGCTTTGTCCAGCCCTGGCCGGGCGGGCTTGTCGAACCGACGGCCGGCGTTCAGGCCGGGACCCGCTCCGGACCGGCTCGGTCTGACACGCCGCTCTGCCCTTCGCTTCCTCTGGCCTCCGCATCCTGAGCAGGGGCATGCCGATCCCGTACGTCACGAATTCGCCATGGGGCACCACGCGTATGACTCGCGTCTTGTACTCCTGATCGAGCTCCAGCCCGCGGAGGAGCCGACCGATCACCGCGCTGTCGACGTCGGCCGCCTCGAGAATCTCGGCTTCGCCCTGGAAGGTGATCGTGGCGGCAGGGACCTTGATGAAGGGTAGGAAGGGTATGCGCTTCGGCAACGTGACCGTCATAGAGACGTGTGGGTTCCGGTAGATGTGGCGGACCTTCCACGCCTCGGAGTCCGAGACGATCAAGAGCGACCGTCCCTCCGTGACGTAACAAACGCCCGCCGTACGAGGTTCGCCGTCCTGATTGACGCAGGCGAGAACGCCGAAGATCGACTCGTCCAGCGCCTCCCAGACCTGCTCCGTCGTGAGTGCCATGTTCGATCTCGCTCCTTTCTCGTTCAACGATGCCAGCACTCCCCGACGCCCGGCAGGGCCGGAAGGCAGCTTCGCGGGAGTCCACGACACTCCTCGCCGAGCCCTCGGAAGACCTCGGCTGATCATCGGAAAACTCCGAGTCCGCCGCGGCCCCAATCGCCCAGCCCGGTATGGCCGGCCGCTCCGTAGTGGCCGGACATCGGCTAGGTTCGAGTCCGTGTCAGGGATGAGCCGATTCCTCGGAGCGAGTGCCCTCCTCTTGATCCTGATCGCTGGATGCGGCGGCACCGACACGGGCACGCCCACGACCGAGCTTGTCGACCAGACCGTCGAGCCCACCACCTCACCTCCTGAGACCACCGCGGCGCCCGAGCCAGGCGTCGAAGCGCCCGAGCTGGGAGGCACGAGCTGGAACGTCACCGACTACAGCCAAGGTCCGGGGACCATCACCAACGTCTGGAAGACCGAGGTCACGATCTCCTTCTCAGAAGACGGGACCGTCTCCGGATCCGCCGGCTGCAACGACTACCAGGGAACGTGGCAGGTGGCAGGGCCCTATGACGAGTTCGAATCAGGGGTGCCTGACCCGGGCGACGGCCAACAGCTGATCCTCGCGGACCTCTCCTGGACCGAGATGGCGTGCGAGGACGAGGCAGTCATGGAGCAGGAAGCCGAGATCCTGGACCTCCTCCAGCGGGCAGGCAGGTGGGTCCTGATCCGCGGCGAGTTCAACCTCCGTGATGCAGACGGGGCTTACCTCTTCGAAGCCGATCCTGCCTGACACCGCGAGAGCGACGTCAACCAGACCTGGCACACGTCCTAGCCGAACTCAGCCCACCTCCCAGAGCATCAGACGTACAGCTCCGCGAGGTGATCGGAGGTACTCCCGAGGCGTCGGGTCAGCAGCGACATGTGGTCCTCCTCGTCGGAGAGGCGAGGCCCTCGTCATCGGGATGAGAATCCAGACACCGTCCGTGCTCGTCAGACACGGCTGAGGAAGAAGTCCGGCGCCTCCCCGCGCGTGGCGGCCACCTCCGGAGTGGCCCGGCGTAGTCAGGCCTAGGCTGCGCGGCGTGGTTCGCTACTCGGGTTTCGCTCGCCTCGGGGACGCCCGAATCTCCTACCAGGTC
>CAZKJJ010000073.1:0-9027 GCA_964553055.1 uncultured Acidimicrobiia bacterium | reverse complement strand
CTTACCCATCCACCCTCTTTCCTTTCTGTAGCGGCGGGCAGACTCGAACTGCCTACCTCTCGATTATGAGTCGAGCGCTCTCACCGACTGAGCTACGCCGCCATCCTTGCCATGAGCCCCCTTCCGGGTTCGAACCGGATACCTCCGCCTTACCATGGCGGCGCTCTACCAACTGAGCTAAGGGGGCGAGTGCCGGGAGAAGGATTCGAACCTCCGAAGGCATACACCGGCAGATTTACAGTCTGCTCCCTTTGGCCGCTCGGGCATCCCGGCCCGGCCCAAAGTGGGCTCGATAAGAATAGCCCAGCCGCCATCCTCCACTTCCTGGGTAGCGTGCCGGTGGTGTCGACCGGCCGCCGAGGTTACTTGCTGGTCCTGGGTGCCGCGGTCCTCTTGGGGACGACGGGAACCGCCCAGGCACTCGGCCCTTCGACATCGAATCCTGTGGCCGTCGGCGCCATCCGCATCCTGGTGGGGGGCACCGCCCTTGTGCTGCTGGCGGCAGCCGCCGGACGCCTCCCTCGCCTGCGATCGTGGTGGAGCCTCCCTGTGTTCGTCGCAGGACTGGCGATGGCGGGGTACCAGCCGTTGTTCTTCTGGGGCGTGCAGCGGAGTGGCGTTGCGATCGGGACCGTGGTGGCGATCGGCTCGGCACCGGTGATGGCAGGCGCCCTCGGGATCGTGGTGCTCGGTGAGGGGCTCACCAGGCGATGGGCTGCCGCGACGCTCTCGGCCGTCTCCGGCGTGGTCCTCCTGGTGCTGGCCGGCTCCTCCACGGGGATCCGGGCAGGAGGCCTGGCCCTGTCTCTGGGCGCCGGGGCCTGCTACGCGGCCTATGCGGTCGCCACCAAACGGATCGTGCAGTCCCACCCTCCTCTGACCACGACGGCGCTGGTCTTCGCCTGGGCTTCGGTCCTGTCGCTCCCGCTGCTGGCCACCGCTGACCTGGCGTGGCTGACCGAGGCCGGAGGGATCGCCCTCGCCCTCTACCTGGGCATCGTGACCATCGGGGTTGCCTACCTCCTGTTCACGAGGGGGCTGAGGGTGACACCCGTTGGTACCGCGGCCACCCTGACGATGGCCGAGCCAGCGACCGCAGCCCTGTTGGGCGTCGTGCTGCTCGGCGAGCACCTCTCAGCGCTTCAGCTGGCGGGGTTGACGACAATCGGGATGGGACTGGTCCTGTTGAGAGGCGGGTCGGTCAGTCGGAGTCCGACGAGGCTGCCCCGGCAGTTGTGAGCGCGAGAGCCCGAGCTCTCCGCCTGTACACGAGGGCGGGCACGATCAAGGCGGCGGCGAGCCCCACATCGACCAGCGCCGGCCACGATCGCCACGCGAGGTCGAACACGAACACCACCAGCAGAGCCCCTCCGGCGGTGAGCAGGGTCCGCGACGTCTTCTCGAGCAAGGCGGCTGTCCGCTCGGGAGGCAGCAGCTCGGTCCGGGCCGGGGCATCCACCCGGATCATCGTCTTCAGCACACCCCTGCCGATCCAGTAACCGACCCCCGCGACGTAGGCAAGCGCCACTCCGAGCCAAGCGTGTTCAGCCAGCGCTGCTGCCACCACCCCCATCGCAGACGCCGCCAGGAGAAGGGAGGTCGCCTTCCGCAGGTGCGGTACGGCCCAGACAGGACCGCGGTCGGCTGACCGTATGCCGACGTATGAGCCCCACAGAGCCAACGCCACCACGGAGGCACCCACGGCCAGGAGGGCGACGTCGTCTGAGATCATCGAACTCCGGTTGCCATCTCCTGGAGGCGTCTGATCCGGTCCTCCATCGGCGGGTGTGTGGCGAACAGGTTGGCGAAGCCACTCCGGCGACTGCCTTGCAGGCTCTTGACGGGATCGGCGATGTAGAGCGGGCTGAACGCCGGGTTGACGGGCATCGGGATCCGCTGGGTCGCCATGCCTATCTTCTGCAAGGCGGAGGCCAGGTTCAGTGGCTGGCCCGTCATCTCAGCGCCGTCGTGGTCTGCCTCGTACTCGCGCGCTCGTGAGATAGCAAGCCTGATGATTGCGGCGGCGATGGGTGCGAGTATCAGGCTGACGAGCGCCAGCACCGCGGTGATGGCATTGCCACCCTGGCGCCTTCCGCCTCCCGTCCAGAAGGCGATACGCGCGAAGATCGTGAGGGCGGCGGCCAGCATCGCGGCAATCGTCGAGATGAGGATGTCCCTGTTGCGGACGTGTGACAGCTCATGGGCCAGCACGCCCTCCAGCTCCTCGGTGGAGAGCATCTCGACGATCCCCGTCGTGACCGCGACGGCGGCGTGCTTCGGGCTCCTTCCCGTAGCGAAGGCGTTGGGCTGTGGGGAATCGATCACGTAGATCTCGGGCATCGGCATCTCGTCCATCAGAGCCAGCCTCCTGACGATGGCGTAGACCGAGGGCAGCTCGTGCTCTTGGACGGGCCTGGCACGGCTGGCACCGAGCGCCAACTTGGCGGACCAGAAGTAGAAGGCGAAGTTGAGGGCAGCGGCGAAGATCAACCCCCAGAGGAACCCGAACCCGAAGAGCTCCGCCATCAGGACAACGAGCGCCGTCAGGAAGGCCAGCAGGGCAACCGTCTTGAGGTTGTTGCCGCTCATGGAGAAATGGTACCGATGGTGGCGCCATAGCAGGTGGCTTCCCGCGCCCTGACACCGAGAGTGGCAGATCTCACCTCGATCTCACTGGGCGCGGCCTCCTCATGGCTGGTACGTTTGAGCACTGAGCGTGAGGAGTGGGTGATGCGATCGAACGCGTGGCGTCGACGTCTGAGCGGAGTCAGCGCCCTGGTGCTAGCCCTGTTCGTGCTGGCACCCGGGGGAGCAGCTCAGGTAGAGAGTCCGGATCTCGACGTTCCGGTGACCGAACTCGATTCGATACTCGGCGCCAAGCAGGACTCGGCCGTCTACATCGTCCAGCTTCCCGAACCGCCGGTCGTCTCCTACGAGGGTGACATCTCGGGCCTCGGTGCGACCGCGGTCCCGGAAGGCAGGAAGGTCAACCCCAACAGCAGAGCTGCGCGTGAGTATGTGGAGTACCTGACATCCCGACACGACGCGGTGCTCGCCTCCGTGGGAGGCGGCACCAAGGTGTACGACTACGTGTTCGCGTTCAACGGGTTCTCCGCAGTCTTGACGCCGATGCAAGCCGCTGCCCTGAGCCGCTCACCTCATGTGACAGCCGTATGGATCGACGAGCTGCGCCAACTCGTCACCGAGAACAGCCCTGGCTTCCTCGGACTCACCGAGGCGGGTGGGCTCTGGGACCTGGGTCTCTCGGGCGAGGATGTCATCATCGGCGTGATCGACACTGGCATCTGGCCGGAGCACCCGAGCTTCTCCGACCAGACCGACCTCGTGGACCGGCCAGGGAGCAGCGGCAAGCGCAGTCTCGCCTACGGGCCGGCGCCGGCGGGATGGCACGGGACCTGCCAGTCGGGCGAGCAATGGTCCCAAGACGACTGCAACAACAAGCTGATCGGCGCCCGCTACTTCCTCGACGGGTTCGGACACCACGGCATCCTCACGCACGATTACAAGTCAGCGAGGGACGCGGACGGGCACGGCAGCCACACCGCCAGCACCGCAGGCGGCAACGGTGGTGTGGAAGCAGATCTCCTGGGCGTCGACCGTGGCACGATCTCGGGCATGGCGCCCAGGGCTCGCCTTGCCGCCTACAAGGCCTGTTGGAACGACGAGGGTTGCTTCACCTCGGACCTGGCGATGGCCATCGACACCGCGGTGGCTGACGGCGTGGACGTCATCAACTACTCCATCGGAAGCTCGTCGACAGGGCTCGGCCCTGACGATATCGCCTTCCTGTTCGCAGCAGACGCCGGGGTGTTCGTGGCCACGTCCGCAGGCAACGATGGACCAGGGGCAGGCACCATCGGCTCTCCGGCGTGGGTGCCCTGGGTGACGACCGTGGGCGCCAGCACCCAGAACAGGACCTTCGAAGGTTCCGTGACCCTTGGCGACTCCGCCACCTACCTCGGCGCATCGGTGACCCCCAGCACCGATCCGCTCGGCCTGGTCGACTCTGCGGACGTCGGCAGCGAGCTGTGCATCCCAGGCGATCTCGATCCAGCTCTGGTGACAGGAAAGATCGTTCTGTGCCTCAGGGGTGAGATCGCCAGAGTCGACAAGAGCTACGCGGTCAGCCTGGCAGGCGGAGCAGGCATGATCCTGTACAACGCCAACGACTCGGAGACCCAAAACACGGACAACCACTTCGTGCCCTCCGTCCACATCGACAACACGGACGGCCTGGCTGTCAAGGCCTACATCGCTGCCGACGGCCCATCCGCCACCGCACAGATCACCGGTGGGAACGCCACGACGATCCCCGCCCCTTGGATGGCCGACTTCTCCTCGAGGAGTCCCAACGGCGGATCAGCCGACCTGATCAAGCCCGATGTGACCGCGCCAGGCGTCAACATCCTGGCCGGCAACACACCTAGTCCCTTCATCGGAGCTCCCGATCAGCTGTTCCAGGCCATCTCTGGCACCTCCATGTCGAGCCCGCACATAGCGGGCATCGGCGCCCTGCTGACCGAGGCGCATCCCGACTGGACACCCGAGATGGTCAAGTCGGCGCTCATGACCACGGCCGACCCTTCGGTGATGAAAGAAGACGGCAGCACGCCTGCCGATCCGTTCGACATGGGAGCAGGCCACGTGGCGCCCAACCCCGCAGTGGAGCCGGGGCTGGCGTACGACGCAGGCCTCCTTGAGTACTTGGGCTTTCTGTGCGACGCCGCCCCCTCGGCGTTCGCCGACCCCGCGGGAACATGCTCCTTCCTCGAGGGCATCGGCATACCGACGGATGCCAGCGACCTGAACTATCCGTCGATCGGGATCGGAAGCCTGGCAGGCATCCAGACCATCGTTCGGACCGTCCATGACGTGGGTGGCGGTGGCACCTACGAGGTCTCGGTCGACACGCCTCCGGGCGTGGACGTCATCGTCAGCCCGACGTCGCTGACGCTTGCCCCAGGAACAGAAGCCTCGTACGCGGTCACCTTCACGTCGACGAGCTCGGCTGTGTTCGACGACTGGGCCTTCGGCTCGCTCACCTGGGAGAACGACGGCCACGCTGTCCGCAGTCCCATCGCGGTGCAACCTGTCGCCCTTGCCGCCCCGTCGGAGATCTCAGGAAGCGGGACCGAGGGCACAACGTCCTTCGACGTCACGTTCGGGTACACAGGCGCATATGCCGCCTCCGTGCACGGCCTCGTCGCTGCCGACACCCAGGATGGCACCGTCGTCGATGACCCTGCCGATGACATCAACGTCGCTCTCGCCACCGGCGTGGGCATCACCTTGCACTTCGTGGACGTCCCGGTCGGAACCGAGTACGCCCGCTTCTCGCTCTTCGACGAGTACACCGACGGCGAAGACGACCTGGATCTCTATGTCTTCGGTCCTGACTCGGCCGGCTTCCCCTTCGTGGGAGGGAGCGGCTCACCAACCTCGGCGGAGCAGGTCGACCTCGAGAGCCCAGATCCAGGCGTCTACATCGTCGTGGTGCACGGCTGGCAGACCGATGGCCCGGACGCCGCCTACACGCTGTTCGGCTGGAATCTCCCGGAGGGCCCGATCAGCAACATGGCCGTGACGGCACCCGGAGCGGCTGTCCTCGGGGCGACGGAGTCGGTCGGTGTCGCGTGGCCGAACACCACACCGCTCACCACAGGCATGAAGTACCTGGGCTCGATCACCCACCACGACGTGGCAGCTCCCGGCGGTTACAGCGACGGGTTGATCGGACAGACCATCGTCAGGATCGACACCGACTGACCGTCAGCTGTCTTCCGTGTCTGATCTCGTGGTTAGCGGCTCCTGTGGTGCCGCGCAGTAGAAGAGCGGGCGGGCTCCGCCGGCGTGGTACTCGAACACGGAGCCCGCTGCGAAAAGGCGGACCCGCAGTCCTTCTACGAGCGCCTGGGTATAGGCCAGGCCGGGCTCAGGACAGCCGATGCTTCCATCGCGCCACGTGACCTCCTCGATGCTGATGACCCCGACCTGCTCTGGCCGAAGGCCGAGCCTCGAGGCGACATCCTCGATGGCCGCCTGTACCTGGGCCTCCAGGCGCTGAGGGATCGCCGAGCGGGGAATGGTGGTGGGAGGGGAGCCCTCGGGAGTCGGCAGGCTGCTCGGTGGAGCAGGCCGGGGCAGTGCCGTGATCGACGTGGAGGGCGCCCCGCCAGGCGTTGCTACGGGAGTCGACGCGACGTCACCAGGTGGCGTGTCACCGGGCGAGGGGCCTGCTCCGCACCCTACGAGCACCACGACGGCAGCCACTGCAAACCTCAGGACGGTCATCACATGTTCGACGCTCAGACCGAGGGAGCCGGTTCCTTGCGTGCCACCAGCACGCGGAAGTCCCCGAGGCCACGGGGGTGCAGAAGAGTCTCGGCCGCCACTCGCTGCGAACGGACCTCCAGACGAGCCATCTCGTCGCCTGACCGGGCCAGCGCAAGCTCGCGGTGGCGAAGCTCCCCCAGCCTGTCCCTGAGGCCCAAGCGGGTCAGGAACTCCTCCTGTCTCATCAGCTCCACGGTGGCTCCCGAGGTCTCAGCCGCCGCTACCAGCGCGGTGAAGTTCACGTCAACCGTGATGTCCGTGGCACCGGGATCAGCCAGTGGGTCAGGGCCGAGGTGATGTGACCTGTAGGTGCGGAGCGTGCCCTCCGCACGGCGGGGGGCCAGCCCCTCGGCCGTGTCCCCGTAGTCGATCATCGCCACCGAGCCTGCCACCAGTCTCCCGAGCGCCTGCCGCAGCCAACTCGCCGCCTCGAGCTGAACTTCGACGATGCCACGCTCTGGCACAGGCCCTGCGAAGCTGTCACACCAGCTCGCTACCTCCTGGCGGACCGGGGCGCCCACCAGGGTGAGCCGACCCTGCTCCACCCCGACCCAACGCTCCTCCCAGCCTCCGCCTCTTCGGACCGCCAGCGCGACCGGCTGGTTGTCGAGGAGCTCGTTGGCGATCACCACTCCTGTGATCTGCACAGGCAGCTCCTCGAGGGAGGCAACGACGGCCGGAGCAGCCGCCAGCCCCATGAGGGCCTGCCTGGCCGCGGGAGCGACCTCGACCACCCACACCCTCACCGGCTCCACGGAGATGAGTGGGGCAAGCAGCGATCCCGAACCTGCCCCCACCTCGACCAAGGCGAAGCCCTCTGGGTCGCCGAGGCGCTGCCGCTCTTCCCTCACGAATCGGGCCAACGTCTCCCCGAAGAGGGGACTCACCTCGGGACTCGTCAGGAAGTCACCAGACTGCGCAGAACGGAGCGGGCCTGCCGCGAAGTACCCGTACTCGGCGTCGTAGAGGGCAGCCCTGTGGAACTCTTCGAACGGAATCGGGCCTCGGCGGGCGATCCGCTCGAACAGCTCGACCTCGAGTCCACCCTTCCTCATCAGATGCTGTGGATCTCGGCCCGAGGCACCGTGGCGCTCGGACTACCCGACTGCCACCAGCGTTCCCGTCAGATCGCCGAGATACGCCAACATCTGCGGGAACACCCCAGCCAGCAGTACCACCGCCACCGACAGCATCAGGGCCACGGCCAGCGATCTGGCAACGGGTGCGGATCGTGTCTCCTCCTCCGGTGCGGTCACGGGCACAGGGTCCATGAACATCACCTTGACCACCCTGGCGTAGTAGAAGAGAGCCACTACCGCGTTCACAGCCGCCACGGCCGCCAGCACGGTCGTCCAGACCCCCACTCCCGATATGACGGAGCGGAACATCACGAACTTGGCGAACCAGCCTGCAAAGGGCGGGATGCCCGCCAAGGAGAGGAAGAAGACAGCGCCGAGTGCCGCCAGCCCAGCGGCGTACGAGTACATGCCCGACCAGCCCTCGATGGTGCCGGTTCCGGTCTTGCGTGCTCCTGCGATCACGAAGGCGAACGCTCCGAGGTTCATGAAGAGGTAGACGAGGAGGTACGTGACCGTTGCGGAGAGGGCATCGGGGACGGCGCTGGCACCTGCCGCCACCGCCCCTGCCACCGCGAAGGGGGCCAGCATGAACCCCGCCTGAGCGACAGACGAGTACGCCAGCAGCCGGACGATGTTTCGCTGACGCAGAGCTGTCAGGTTGCCCAAGGTCATCGTCACGGCTGCCAACACCCCCAGCGCCCAGCTCCACGTGCCTGCCAGTGGACCGAACGCCAAGTAGCACACCAGGATCAACCCGACGAAACCTGCGCCCTTGGACACCACGGACAGGAATGCTGTCACGGGGGTGGGCGCCCCCTCGTACGTGTCGGGTGCCCAGAAGTGGAAGGGCACCGCCGAGATCTTGAAGCCGAACCCCGAGATCACGAACAGCAGCGCCATGATCATCGCAGGATCCGAGGTGAGACCTCGGGAGACGATCTCATCTCGGATGCCCGAGAACAGCACCTGTCCCGTCAGCCCGTAGGTGAAGCTCATCCCATAGAGCATCAGCGCCGCAGCCAGCACCCCCGTCAGGAAGAACTTCAGGGCAGCCTCGTTGGAGCGCACGTCTCCCTTGCGCCAGCCCGCCAGCATGAAAGCGGGCGCAGACACCAGCTCCAGACCGATGAACAGCAGGATCAGGTCGCGAGCCGATGCCATGATCGAAGCGCCCAGCACGGCCGTCAGCAGGAGGAAGTAGTACTCGCCCTGGTAGTAGCGATCAGACTCGATGTAGCTCACAGACATCAGGAGGACCAGGTAGCCGGCCGCGATGAAGAGCGCCTTCAACACCAAGGCGAAGTCGTCAACCACCCATCCACCTCCCAGCATGGAGCGGTCGTCGCTGCCGGCCAGCACCAGCAACGCGATCATCGCCACGGTCAACCCGACCACCGAGAGCGCCGCGGTCCAGTACTTCCTCGGGCGGTCCAGGAACGTGTCCGCCACTAGCACCGCCAGCACGGTCCCTGCGATCACCAGCTCGGGTGCGATAGACAGGTAGTCGATCTGCATGTCAGCCGCCGAACGCCTGCTGAACAAGGTTCACGACCGCAGGATCGGTGAGCTGCAGCACCACTCTTGGGAACACGCC
>CAZKJJ010000072.1:0-9076 GCA_964553055.1 uncultured Acidimicrobiia bacterium | reverse complement strand
TGTCGGAGGAGGGATTTGAACCCTCACGCCCATTAGTAGGGCACTAGGCCCTCAACCTAGCGCGTCTGCCAGTTCCGCCACTCCGACGTGGTAGGCAACTATACCGGCGGGGAGGGGGCGCGCCTCAGGTGATGAGGAACGTGAGCGACACCGTGCAGACGGCCCACACGCCGGCGATGATGACCGTGTACCGGTCGAGGTTGCGCTCCGCCACGGTCGATCCACCCATCCCCACAGGGCCCATCCCACCCCCGAACATGTCGGACAGACCGCCGCCTCGGCCGGAGTGCAGCAGGATCAAGAGTACGAGCATGATCGATGTGAGGATCTGAATGACCACGACGAGAGCCGTCACGATCGACATCTGTGGACTCGCTCCAGGCAGGTTGCAGGCTCAAGTATGGTCAGCCTGCTCGACTAGGTAAAGCTCATCCAGCCTGACGGGCCACGGCCTCAGCCGCCCTCTTGGCCTCATCCTCGTCGCCCACATACCGGCTGGCAGTGGGACGAAAGTCCACGTCGAGCTCGTAGACGAGAGGGATCCCGGTGGGGATGTTCAGTGCTGCGATCTCGTCGTCCGGCACACGGTCCAGGTGCTTGACCAGCGCCCGCAGACTGTTGCCATGGGCGGATACCAGCACTCGTCGGCCCCGGCGCACGTCCTGGATGATCCTGTCCTGCCAGTAGGGCACCACCCTCCGGTAGACGTCCTCGAGACTCTCCGTCGCAGGCAGCACCTCGGGAGGCAACGAGGCATACACAGGCTGGAATCGGGGATGCCGCTCGTCGTCCGGGTCGAGGGCGGGAGGTCGCACCGAGTAGCTCCGGCGCCACCTCAATACCTGATCGGCGCCGTACTGCTCTGCCGTCTCCTTCTTGTCCAACCCCTGAAGGGCGCCGTAGTGACGCTCGTTGAGCCGCCAGTGCTTGACCACCTCGACACCAAGCAGGTCCATCACGTCCAGCGTGTGGAAGGTGGTCTCGACCGCTCTGCGCATCACAGACGTGTGGACCACGTCGAAGGAGAGCCACTCGGCCACGAGGAGCTCCCCCGCCCCACGAGCCTCGGCGACTCCCTGCTCTGAGAGGCCAACGTCCGTCCAACCCGTGAACAGGTTCTCGGCGTTCCACGTCGACTCGCCGTGTCTCAGGAACACGATCCGGTACGTCATCGGCTAGCCCAGTCTCCCACGGAGCGCGGCCTCGACAACAGGACCCACCGGCCGGGCCTCACACCCAGTAACGGACGATCGATGCGAAGTCGTCGGGATCGAGCGACGCCCCGCCCACCAGCGCTCCGTCGATCGGACGCTTGGCCATCAGCGCCGCGATGTTCCCTGCGTTGACGGACCCGCCGTAGAGGATGCGGACCTCCTCGCCTGCGAGCCCGGCCGCGGCGGGCAGCAGCTCGCGGATGTGCCCGATTGCCTCGGCTGCCTGGTCGGGCGTGTCGGTGGCTCCGGTTCCGATCGCCCAGACCGGCTCGTAGGCCACCACCAGCTGACCGCCCCCCAGGCCTCCCAACGAGCCACGCGCCTGGCGCTCGAGCACCGCTTCGGTGTGGCCCTCCTCCCTCTCCTCCAGGCTCTCCCCGATGCACACGATCGGCGTCATACCCGCAGCCTGCACGGCCTTCGTCTTCTTGTTCACGATCTCGTCCGACTCCCCGAAGTGCTGGCGACGCTCGGAGTGACCCACGATGACGTACGCCACGCTCAGCTTGGCCAGCATGGGAGCCGCCACCTCGCCGGTGAAGGCGCCCTCCAGGCGCCAGTCGCAGTTCTGGGCAGCCAGGCGGAAACCCATGTGATCGGCCTCGATGATCGTCTGCACCGAGCGGAGCGCCGTGAACGGAGGCGCCAACGCCACCTCGACCCTGTCGAAGTCCCTGGCGTCGAGGCGATAGTGGAGCTTCTGGACGATCTGGATCGCTTCCAGGTGCGTCCTGTGCATCTTCCAGTTGCCCGCGATCAGCGGCTTACGGTCCATCGGCCCACCTCTCGAGGGCTGCCAGTCCGGGGAGTGTTCGTCCTTCCAGCAACTCAAGGCCCGCTCCCCCACCTGTGGAAACGTGGGAGACCTGCCCGTCCAGCCCGAACATGCGCAGAGCTGCCACCGTGTCCCCTCCCCCGACGACGGAGAACCCTTCGAAGTCAGCCACCGCCCGAGCGACGGCCGCGGTGCCTGCTCGGAACGGCTCCCACTCGAACACACCCATGGGGCCATTCCAGTACACAGAGCGAGAGCCGGTGATCGCAGACCCGAAGCGGTAGGCCGTCTGCGCACCGATGTCGAGTCCCACCGACTCATGGGGAATTCGGTCAGCCGCCACCACCTCCCACGTTGCGGCCTCATCGAACCGATCTCCGACCACGACATCGCTCGGAAGGCTCACCCGGGTTCCCAAGGGGCCCCGCAACAGCTCATCGACAGGGCCGATCATGTCCTTCTCCAACAGCGAGGCGCCGACCTCGTATCCCTCTGCGGCGAGCATCGTGAAGCACATCCCCCCTCCGACCAGCAGCGCATCCACTTTCGGAAGCAGGTTCCGGACAACCCCGATCTTGTCAGACACCTTGGCTCCGCCCACCACGACGACGAACGGACGTGCCGGGTTCTCGAGAAGCCGCTCGAAGGCAGTGACTTCGGAAGCGAGGAGCGGACCTGCCACCGAAGGCAGGTACTCGGCCACACCCACGGTCGAGGCGTGGGCCCGGTGTGCCGAGCCGAAGGCATCCAGTACGAACACGTCGGCCAGGCGGGACAACGCGGCGCTCAGATCAGGGTCGTTGCTGGTCTCCCCTGGCTCGAAGCGGGTGTTCTCCAACAGAACCACGTCCCCAGGAGAAGCAGCGGCGACTGCCGCCTCGACGTCTGGACCCACGACCTGGTCGAGCTTGTGGACCTCGAAGCCGCCGAGGGCTCCCAGAGCCTGCGCGACTGGATCCATGCGGAGGGCGGGATCGGGCCCTGTCGGCCTGCCAAGGTGACTGCACACCACCGTCACCGCGCCTTCTGCCCGGACGCTCTGGATCGCGGGCAGGCTCTGCCGTATCCGGTAGTCGTCTGCGACCCGACCTTCGGACAGGGGAACGTTGAGGTCGGCACGGACCAGCACCGTCTTGCCCTTCGAATCGAGTTGATCGAGCGTCCTGAACCGATACATCAAAGGATCTTGGCCAGGGCCTGTCCCAACTTGATCGGGTGGTGTTGCGGCCAGTCGGCGCCGTGATCCACCAAGTCGGCCACCGTGACGTCCCATCCGAGCCCTGCCGCCTGGGGCTCATCCACCGTGACCGAGCTCAGAGGCTCGGGAACATCGAGCGGTCCCTGGTGCTGCAGGATCACACCCGTTCGCTCGAGTCCTGTCATCCGCTGGAGCTCCCTGATGTGGGCCAGGCCGTCCAGCCCGAGCGACTCCGCGTCTTGGGTCACCAGGTTCATCACGAAGACGAGACGTCCGCGTGCAGCACTCACGGCATGGGCGAGCCCTGGGACCATCAGGGCGGTGATGACCGACGTGTACAGGCTGCCGGGACCGACCACGATCTGATCCGCCTCGACGATCGCCTCGAGCGCCTCGGCGCCTGCCTTCACGTCCTTGGGGACGAGCGTCAGTTCCTCGATGCGACCTCGTGTGCTGTTGATCGCCGCCTGACCTTCCACGCTCCGGCCTTCGATGACCGCCCGCAGCTGAAGCGAGACTGGAGCAGCCGGCACGACCCGCCCCAGCGCCCCCAGCATGACCTCGGCGGTCCGGATCGCGGTTGTGAAGTCCCCCAACAGCTCGGTGAGCGAAGCCAGGATGAGGTTCCCGAGCGAGTGTCCCGCAATGTCGCCGTGGTCGAACCGGTAGGCGAAGAGCTCACCGAAGACGGATGGCTCCGGGCTCAGTGCCAGCAACGCCTTCCTGACGTCTCCCGGAGGGGGAATCTTCATCGTGCTGGTCAACCGGCCGGAGCTCCCCCCATCGTCAGCCACCGTCACGATGCCCGTGATGGCCGACGCATACCCGAGTGCAGCCTCCAGCACCTGAGCCAGGCCGTGGCCGCCACCGATGGCCACGACAGCCGGACCTCCGGGCGAAAGATCCAGAGGGCTCAGCTTGGTGGCAGGCTCGAGGTTGGTCATCGGTCGATGTCACGGTGCTGCACGGAAACAGCTACCCCCCGGTCTGCCAACCACGCGGCGAGGTCGGAGGCGATGGCCACGGAACGGTGCCTCCCGCCTGTGCATCCCACAGCCACCGACAGGTAGGACTTCCCCTCCGACTGGAATCTCGGGATCAAGAACTCCAGGAGCTCCTCGACCCTCTTGGTGAACTCCTGGGCGTCTGACGTCCCCAGCACGTATTCTCGAACCGGTTCGTCCAGGCCGGAGAAGGGCCTGAGCTCCTCCCGCCAATGTGGGTTTGGCAGGAAGCGCACGTCGAGGACCAGATCCGCGTCTCTGGGCGAGCCGTGCTTGAAACCGAACGAGGTGATCGCCACCCTCATGGGGCGCTCGGGCCCACCCTCTCGAAACTGCTCCTCGATGCGACTCCTCAGCTGGTGCACGTTCAGCTCGGTGGTATCGACGACCAGGTCAGCAGTGGCCCGCAACTCCGAGAACAGCCTGCGCTCGGCAGTGATCGACTCGGGAAGCGTCTCCATGCCCAGCGGGTGCGGCCTTCGGTTCTCCTCATACCTGCGTATCAGAGCCTCGGTGTCCGCGTCGAGGAACAGCAGCAGCACTCCGACGCCCTGACGCATGAGGTCGTCGAGGGCGTCAGACAGCTCGGCGAGGTCGAACCGTCCGCGGGAGTCGACCACCACGGCCAGCCTTCGCGGTGACTCCGCCAGGTCGTTCACGCGCACCACCTCGCTGATGAGGCTCGGCGGCAGGTTGTCGACCACGAAGTACCCGAGATCCTCCAACACTCTGGCAGCGGTCGACCGCCCCGCCCCAGACATGCCGGTCAGCACGACGACCTGAGGTTTAGCCGGCACGTGCCCTGGTCCTACCTTCGCCATGGAGGGCAGCGTAGAGGTCATCGGCCACGGCGGCGGGGACCACCTCGGCGAGGGACTCTCGGTCCGCCTCGCGCATCCTCTTCAGAGAACCGAACTGCCGAAGCAGCTGCTTCTTGCGGACAGCGCCGATCCCTGGCACGTCGTCCAGTATCGAGTCGATCATCGACTTGCTCCGTAGCTTCCTGTGGTACGTCACAGCAAACCGGTGGGCCTCGTCTCTGACCTGCTGCAGCAGGTACAGCGCTTCGGCGCTCCGAGGGATCACGAGCGGGTCCGGCTCTCCAGGCACGTACACCTCCTCCATGCGCTTGGCGAGTCCAACAGCCGGTATCTCCAGATTGAGCTCGTCCAGGACCTGCACCGCCCGCCTCAGCTGCCCGACGCCGCCGTCTACGAGCACGAGCGAAGGCGGGTACGAGAACCTTCGTCCCTCGTGGACCGGCCGCTCGCGCTCAGCGAGATAGGCCTGAAATCTCCTGCGGAGCACTTCCTCCATCGCAGCGAAGTCGTCCTGGCCGTCGAGACTCCTGACACGAAAGTGGCGGTAGTCAGACCGCTTAGGGAGCCCGTCCTCCATGACGACCATCGACCCGACGGTATTGGTCCCCTGGATCGTCGAGATGTCATAGGCCTCGATGCGGAGCGGGGGCTCCGGCAGGCCCAGCGTCTCCTGAAGGCTCCGCAACACCCTGGCCCGGGCGTTGTGATCAGATTGACGGCGCATGCGATGCCGCTCGAAGGCCTCCTGGGCGTTGGCCCTGGCCGTCTCCAACAGCCTTCGCTTGGCGCCTCGTTGAGGCACACGCAGCGTCACAGGCCCTGAGCGCCGCCCTGAGAGCCATGCCTCCCACAGCTCGGGGTCCGGTGGCAGGATCTGCACGAGCACATGACGCGGAGGCTCGTCTGCTCCGTACAACTCTCGCAGCATGCTCGCGACGAGCTCAGACGGGTCGAGCGGCTCCACCTTGTCGACGACCGTCCCCAGCCTCCCCACGACCTTGCCGCGCCTCACCTTGAAGACCTGGAATGCGGCGTCGAGCTCATCCTCCACGAACGCCATCAGATCGAAGTTCTCAGGCCGATCGGTCACCACTTCCTGGCGGGCAATGGCCCGCTTCACGTCCCTGAGCTGGTCCCGGTACCTGGCCGCCTGCTCGTACTCCAGCTGCGTCGCTGACGACTCCATGGCAGACTCGAGCCTCGCCACGACGTCGTCTGTGTCGCCCTGCAGGAACGAAGCCAGACCGTCCACCATCTCGGCGTAGTCGTCCTGGGTGACCTGCCCGATGCACGGGCCCGAGCACTTCTCGATGTGGTACAGGAGGCACGGTCGGCCCATCGCCCGCTGCCTCCTGAAGAGGGCATCCGAGCAGGTTCGGATCGGAAAGGTCTTCAACAGCAGGTCGAGTGTCGATCTGATCGCGTAGGCGTGGGCGTACGGCCCGAAGTACTGGGTGCCCTTCCTCCTGGCACCCCGCATCACCCGTGCCCTCGGCCACTCGTCTGCCCGCGTCAACGCCAGATACGGGTAGCTCTTGTCGTCCCTGAGCCGGTAGTTGAAGCGGGGCCGGTGCCGCTGAATCAGCGTGTACTCGAGCATCAGCGCCTCGACCTCGTTGGCTGTCACGATCCACTCCACACCGTCTGCCGCCTCGACGAGCGACCCGCGGGGGTTGTGGGGCTCCCTCGTGAAGTACGAAGACACGCGCTTGCGCAACGACTTGGCCTTCCCCACGTAGATGACCTGCCCGTGCGCGTCTTTGAAGAGGTACGCACCAGGGGCATCGGGGATCTCGGCGGTACGTGGCCGGTCCACACACCGATCCTAGGACGGAGGCCTACCCCTGCCTGCCGAGCCGGCTCGTGCCTCCGCAACGGCGACGCGACATCCGCGTCTCCTGGCGAACCGTCGATACGCCCGCTCACCCAAGCGTCCCAGCACCCGATGTGCCGGAGCCACCAGATAGGTGGCAGGCATTGCTTCCAGGGCCCTCCCTACGGCCCGCAGACCCCCCCACGACCCATCACCGTCCTTCAGCGTCGGTCCCAACGACCCCTCCGAAGCTCCGCGGCTCGATGCGAGCGTCCCGAGCCAGTCGAGCCGCACGAGCCGGTCTGCCGTCACGGTGCAATAGCCACACCGATGGTCGTAGTCGACGACACGTGATGCAGGTCCGAGGTCGAGGAACAGCAGGTAGACGGCCAGCATCTCCACTGCGAAGACCGCCAGTTGGACGAGGGGTGCCATCAGCAGGACGATGGCCACGTGGAAGCCGAACCCTGCCACGAGGGCGAGCGGGCGGTACCTCTGAGACCAGAGCCCGAACGCGAGGAACGCCTCGAGGAGGACCACCGCCACGGCCACGGCCATGGCGACGAGCTGCGTTCTCACCAGGTCGGGTACGGGCAGGACGCCCCTCCCGATCTGGGCCGACACGACGTGCCCCGAGAGGAATCCGTCGTTGAGCTTGGTGAGAGCCGCGAAGCCGTAGACGATCGAGACCTGCAGCTTCATGAGCAGAACGGGCCCTGCCGGCACGGTCGCTCTGGGACGGACTCGCGAGTCTAACGAGAGGGCTGCTCCGGCGTCTCCGACCGTCATCAGACAGACGAGCAGGAACATGAGGTACAGATGGTTGCTGTAAGCCTGCTGATCCGACAGCAGCGCCAGGCCGATCGCAACGGCCAATGTCGCCCCTGCCCACCTGGTCTTCCATCCCACGGCAAAGGCCAGCGCTGACAGCGCCCACACGGCGATCAGCAGTCCGACCCACGCCTCCGAGGGCTCTGGCAGCCAGGTCGCGTGTGGAAGCCGCAGCGTCTTGGGCTGGGTGAGCGGCCACAGGATCCGAGCTCCTTCCAGAGCCCGCACAACTGCCGCAGCTCCGATCACGATCCTGACGAACCCGAGCGGCCTTGCCTCCAGGCGCCCGGCTAGGAGCGGGTAGATCCGATCGGTCAAGGACACGGCTCTACCTCACCGTCCGTCTCTACGGAGGCGGCTCCGGGAATCACCTGGCACAGATGAGCGGGCAGCGTCGCGGCGAGGGGCAGGTCGCCTCGGGGAAACGCCACGTAGTCGCTGAGCTCGATCGCGAGGCGGGTCCCGTCCTCCGACAGGACCGCGAAGACGGGCGCAGGAGCAGGCGAGGCGAACATCTGCCAGCCAAGGCGATCGATGGAGCTGCTGTTGAGCTGCAGGATGGGCAGGGCCAGCTGGACCAAGAGGTAGATGGCGAACAGGCAGACGACGGCCCGCCTCATGCTCGCCTCCCTGACGGCCTGCGTCGGATGCTCCTCATGGGGGTTTGCACTCACTCACAAGGACTTTCGGCTGATCCGCGAGCTTGCCTGAGGACTCTCAGCAAGCCTCCAGCGGACGCCGAGGAGCCTCGGCACCTCTCCCTGTCGCTCCAAGGCTGGAGCCCGTTCGGCGTCGCCCGCCAACGCACCGACCGACGCCTCCCTGACGGCCTCGAGAGCCCACCCGGAATCCGCAGCACCGTTGAGCAGCTCCGATATCGGGCGATGGTGAAAGGCGACCGGCTCGCCGTCCGCCTCCTCGAAGCTGACTCCCTCGGATAGGTAGCGGCCCCAGCGCCAAAGGACCTAGCCATCTTCAGGATCGAGGATCGGTGCCGAGTCGGGAGCCGTGTACAGGGGGTGGTTGACGACGACCACCAGCCCACCGCCAGGAACCGTCACGTCCGCCACTTCGGAGAACAGCATGCCGAGATCGTCGACGTGCTCGAGCACCAGCACGGCTATGGCCAGATCGAAGCTGGAGCGCCTCACGAAGCCGAGGCGCGGAAGCCTGCCCTGAACGGTCGGCCCGAAGCGGGAGGCCAGGCGAGCCAACTCCTCGTTGACGTCCACGCCGAAGGCTCGGCCTCCCCGATCCGCGATCAGAGCCATGATCCTGCCCTCGCCGCAGCCGAGGTCGAGGACGCGCTTTCCTGCTACGTCGCCCACCAGCTCCACAACCATGGGCGACACGTCCGTCTCGTACGCAGGATCGGCCGCCACCTCCTGCAGCCACCAGTCGGACAGATGAGCCCACGGGT
>CAZKJJ010000071.1:0-9088 GCA_964553055.1 uncultured Acidimicrobiia bacterium | reverse complement strand
AGCAGAGCAGGCGCAGCCGCGGCTGCGGTGGCGCCAGGCTGATGGTCTCGGGCTCGGCGGCGTTGCCAATCCCGATGCTCGAGCGCTGGAGGGAGATCAGCGGTCACACGCTGCTCGAGCGCTACGGCATGACCGAGATCGGCATGGCCCTCTCGAATCCTCTGCACGGCGACCGCAGACCGGGCAGGGTCGGTGCGCCTCTCCCCGGCGTCGAGGTCCGACTGGTCTCGGAAGAGGGCACCCCGGTAGGCGACGGAGTGGCAGGCGAGATCCAGGTGCGAGGACCGACCGTGTTCGACGAGTACTGGGAGCGGCCGGAGGCGACGGCCGTGGCGTTCTCCGAAGGGTGGTTCAGGACGGGTGACGTCGGGATCACCGAGAATGGTATCTACCGGATCCTGGGCAGAGCGTCCGTCGACATCATCAAGACGGGAGCAGAGAAGGTGTCTGCCCTGGAAGTGGAGGAGGTCCTGCTCGGTCACGAGGCGGTGGCGGAGGCTGCGGTCGTGGGCCTACCTGACGAGCAGTGTGGGGAGATCGTGGTCGCGGCAGTGGTGCTCCGCCGCGGCCTGGATGTCGAGGAGCTCCGCTCCTACTGCCGAGCAGTGCTCGCACCCCAGAAGGTCCCGAAAGCGATCTACGCCGTCGATGCCCTGCCGCGCAACGCCATGGGGAAGGTGACGAAGCCGGAGGTCGCCCGGATGTTGACGTCCTAGGAGTGTCTCTGGTGGTGTAGGTGCGGCCGAGTCGGCTGGTTCAGTGGTGGTATCCGTTGGGGAGTCGATGGTAGGTCCGGCCGCGGCGGTGCCGGTGGTCGTGGCCTCGAGGAGGCCTCCCTCGGCAGCGTCCCAGGGAAGGAAGGGCTAGGCGGCGGTCTCGTCCGGGACGGACCGCCCTGTCGTCAGCCGGGAAGCCCTGCGGGTGCGCACCAAGTCCCAGCCGGTGACGGCGACCCCGACGGCCATGACGACGGCCATGGCTCCCAGCACCAGATCGATGCCGGCAACCTGCGCCGCGGCAGGCGCCTCGGTAGCAGGCCCTTCGAAGCCGTTGACTCTCGAGGCGACGATCACCGCCCACAAGCTGCCGAGCACCGCCACTCCGACGATCTGGCCGACGATGCGTGTGAGTGTGAGCATGCCCGATGTGATACCCAGCCGCTCCCTGGGTGCTGCCCCCATCACACCGCTGTTGTTGGGGCTCTGGAAGATGCCCATGCCGACGCCGATGGGAGTGACGAGGAGCACGTAGCCGAGGGCCGTCGTGTCCGTGTCGAGGTTGGAGGCTGCCAGGTAGCCGAGAGCGAGCACGGCCAGGCCAGCCACAGTCACAGGACGCACTCCGACCCTGTCCGAGAGCCAGCCTGAGATGGGCGCGACCACGCCGATGAGGACCGCGGTCGAGGCGAGGAGCAGGCCGGTCTGCTGGGGCCCGAATCCGAGCACGTTGATCAGGTAGAAGGGCATGAGGATCAAGAGGCCGGCGATGGCCACGAAGGTGAAGAACCCTGTCCCCAGGTTGATCCTGATGATGCGCTGCCGAAGCAGCTCCAAGTCCACCATCGGCTGTGAGACCCGCCGCTCGACGATGACGAAGAAGAAGAGCGTGACCGCAGACAGGGCGAAGAGGGCGAGGATGAGCGGATCGTCGAAGCCCCGCTGCTGGCCCACCGACAGGCCGAGGGAGAGGGTGAGCAGGCCGACGAACATGAGGCCTCCCCCCAGCCAGTCGAAGCGTTGGGCTCCTGGTGGCTTGACGGCAGGCACCCAGCGGAGAGCGGCGATCGTACCGACGATGCCCACGGGCACGTTCACGAAGAAGATCGACCTCCAGCTGAAGTGCTCGAGCAGAAACCCGCCGAGCGTCGGGCCGACGACGATGCCCACGGACACGACAGTCCCGATGAATCCCAAGGCTCTGCCCCGCTCGTAGTGCGGGAACGCCTCGGTCACGATGCCGATGCCGAGCGCCAGCACCATCGTGGCTCCTATTGCCTGGACTGCCCTGAACCCGATGAGAAACCCGACAGAGGGAGAGAGCGCACACATGACAGAGGCGACCGTGAAGGCTCCGAACCCCGCCGTGAAGATCGGCTTCTTCCCGACGATGTCACCCAGCCTTCCCACACCGAGGGTGAGCGTGGCGAGGGTCAGCGAATAGGCGAGAACCACCCATTGGATCACCGCGAAGGTGGTGTGCAGCTCCTCCTCCATGGTCGGCAGGGCCACGTTGACGATGCTGATGTCGATCGTGGCCAGGAGGATGCTCATGGCCACCGCGAACATCACGTACCACTTGCGCGTGTAGTCGACTTCGGTCATGTGGGGGCGGCAGGGCGCCGCAGGAAACGAGAGGGTAGCGCTCCTGGAACGCGAGCCCTGCCCCGAGACGGGCGCGGAAGGACCCGCCGCCGGTGAGACGGCGGGTCCACCCGCTAGTCGAAGAAACCGGTCATGAAGATGTCGTCCAGGTTCTCCAGGCTCGCCTTGAGGTCACGTTCCACTGTGCGGGGCAGGACCCAACGGTCGATGGTCTTCCCGAGGAAGCTGGTGGCTTCCTCTCCCTCGAAGACGACTTCGAGGACAAACGCTTCAGGACCCGCCTCGCGGTACTTCCAGTGCTGGTGCACCGGCGGGAGTCCCTCGATCTTCGAGGTCAGCTTGGCAAACTGCGGCTCCGCCTTCTCTTCGAGAACGGCCTCTCCCTCGAGGCGCTTGCCCAGGAGCTTGTACGTGAACCGCACCTTGTCTCCTGGTTCGCTCCAGGCGGCCATGTCAGGGTCGAGCATCTCCATGATCCCTGAGTACCAGTTGGGCCAGGTCCGATAGTCCAGTAGGTAGTCGAACCCCTTCTTCACCGGAATCGGGAATGTGCGCGACAGTTCTATTCGCACGATCTGCACCCCCTTCCCGGCACAGACTTCGGGCCAGGACGCGACAACGACACCACCCGACGCACCTGCATCCGAGCCAACTCCTCAGCGAGCGTGGCGTCCAGAGTCGAAGGTCCCTCAGGTGATGAAGCGCCGCCAGTCCTCCTCGAAGACCTCCTTGAGGTGCATGCCTTCCTCAGAGAACTGGCCAAGGGCAACGCGCGGACCTTCCATCGCCAGGAACGTGCCTCCTACCGTGGCCGCCTCCACGCCGGAAAGGGCCATGAAGCAGTGACCCTTGCCGTCATAAGGGGGCGGCGGTGCCTCCTCCTTGATGCGCGAAGCGATGACCTTCCCCACCGTCTCGCCCTGGCCTGCCGCGAACACGCCCGCCTTCGGGAGGGCCTTGCCCTGATCGATGGGGACCGTGTTCACGTCCCCAATGGCGAACACACCCGATACGGAGGTCTCCAGCGTGGCTCGATCGACGGGTACCCAGCCGCTGTCCGCAGTCAGGCCGGACTGACGGACGATGTCGGGACTCTTGTGGACGGGCACCGTCACGATGAGATCCGCCTCGAGTGTGGTCCCGTCGGCCAGCACAGCTTCCCTGCCGTCCACAGCCGTCACGCCTGCTGATGTGTGCAGCTCGACGTGTCGCTCTGCGAGGGCGGCTCCGACCCTGGCCGTGGCGTCCGGTCCTGCGACCGCCATCGGGCTCGGTTCCGGTATGCAGACGTGGAGTTCGATTGCGTTGCGCAGGTCCCGTCCTCGCAGGTACCAGTCGACCAGCAGGCCCATCTCGAAGGGTGCGGGAGGGCACTTGTAGGGTGGGCGGGCCGCCGCGATCACGAGCGTCCCGCTTCGGAGTCTGCGTAGCTGGTCACGCAGATGAACTGCCTCGTCGAAGGAGTAGAAGCTGTGAGCTGCCCGGGAGCCCGGCACGGCTTCCCAGTCGTAGTCGGCACCGAGCGCCACGACCAGGAAGTCGAAGGGGACCGCACCTTCGTCTGTGACGACCTCCCGTGCCTCGAGGTCGATGCCTGCCACCTCGGTCTCGTGGAATTCGATGCCCGTTCCCGAGAGGGAGCCAAGCGATCGGGTGGTCACCGAAGGCTCGCGTTCGCCGACGACGAGCATTGGGTTCATGCCACAGAGGTGCGAGCTGTTCCTTCTGTCGATCAGCGTCACGCCGTGGGACTCGTCGAGAAGCCGTCTGGTCTGAAGGGCGGCGCTGGCTCCGCCGAAGCCCCCGCCGAGGATCACGATCTGCTGGGCCGCCATTTCGTGAGCCTAACCAGCCGGCCGGCACGGCCGTCTTGCCCGAAGCGCGACCGGAGGCATCCCCGGTCGCTAGGCGACGTAGATGGTTCCGTCTCGCTCGGTCAGCGTTCCCCTGCCGAGAGGGAGCATCACCGTCAATGCCCGGTAGCCGGCCTCGATGGCAGGGACCTTGGCGTAGATGCCCTGCGGTCCTCTGACCATCCTCCCGGTGCGCACGTCGTAGGTGGCGCCATGCCACGGACACACCAGGCAACCCTGGTCGTCGATGCTGCCCTTGGCCAGGTCCGCCCGCAGGTGCCGACACCGCCTCGTGACTGCGAACAGCTCACCCTCGGCGTTGCCGACCGCGTACCGACCGGCTCCTACGACGGTTCCCGGTGTCAGTTCGGAAACTGGTCCTACTTCGGTCTCTTCTGGCATCTGTTCGAGCCTACAGATGCGACGCCGGGCACGAACCTGCTGGGGCCTGCGCTCGTGCGAACCGAGCTGCCTGCAAACCCACACGAGCCCTGGGGCTCCCCCGATAGCCTCGGAGGACCATGAATCCTGACCTGAGAGCCCGGCTCGAGGAGGCAGGCGTCGATCCGGACGTCATCAGCGACCCTTGGCAGGCCTGGCTCCGCCTGTTCGATCAGTTCGGTCTGCGGGCCACGCTGATCGATCGGTACGAGCTGGAGTCTGCCTTCATGGGGATCCCCGTCGAAGGGCTGCCTGTGGAGGACCGACAGCGGATGACTCTCGAGGTCGTGCACGTCAGGTACCCGGGCCTGGAGCTCCTGGGCCCACCGTCCTGGCAGCCCGTCATCGTGGTCCCATATCAGGACTCGTGGCCTGAGCTGTTCGCATCGTGGCGGGGAACCCTGAGCGTGGTCCTCTCCGAGACTGCGGTGCGAATCGACCACGTGGGCTCCACCGCGGTGCCCGGCCTGGCCGCAAAGCCGGTGATCGACATCCAGGTGAGCGTCCGAGAGGTAGAGGACGAGGCAGCCTACGTGCCTGCGATCTCCTCCACGGGAGTGGCGCTACGGTCCCGTGAGCCAGACCATCGCTACTTCCGTCCTCCGCTCGACCAACCACGGATGGTTCAGATCCACGTATGTGCTGCAGGCGGCATGTGGGAGCGGGATCATGTGCTGTTCCGCGACTTCCTGAGGGCCCGAAGGGACGTTGCTGCCGCCTACGGAGCGCTCAAAGTGGATCTCGCCGAGCGGTACCGCGAAGACCGCCTGGCCTACAACGAAGCCAAGACAGGCTTCGTTCTCGACAGCCTCGAGACGGCTCGGCGCTGGGCAGAGCAGACGGGCTGGTCGATCTGAGGAGCTTGACCGCTAGGAGATGCCGGGTGCAGAGGCCGCGAAGAGATGCCAGTCGCCATCCACTCCTGTCAATCGGTGGCTGCCGTGGTCCTGGAACGTCAGGTCGGACCCTGCGACCAGGTCCCGGACCGTGCGGGTGACGAGGATCTCCCCTGGGTTGGCTCGGGCCATGGTCTGGCCCGCCACGTACACGGCCAGCCCCCCGAGGTCGCTCTCTCTGAGGTCGACCTCGGCAGTGTGGATACCTGCTCTGATCTCGAGTCCGATGCTCCTCAGCTCATGCCGCAGACTGGTCGCGGCGCGGATCGCTCTCCCGGGGCCGTCGAAAGTAGCGAAGATCCCGTCGCCGGTGGTCCGAATGAGCCGCCCTCCGTGCTGCTCCACGATGCGCCCGCTCAACTCGTCGTGCACGTCGAGCATGCCTCGCCACCGCTGATCTCCCACGCGGCGGGCTGTGTCGGTGCTGCCGACGATGTCTGTGAACAGCAGAGAGGCCAGCTGGCGGTCCACCCGTGCCCCTCCTCGTATGCCGGTGAGGAACTCCTCGACCGCCTCGAGGGTCAGTTCCCCGTGTTCCCAGATGAGCGGTCCATCGGAGCCTGGAAGCTCGACGATCTTGGCATCATCGATGTGATCAGCCAGATAGCGGCCCTGGGAGATCGGGATGAAGGAGTACCTGACCCGGTGCAGCACCAGCGTCGGTACGCGGATGGCGGGAAGCAGGGACCTGGCGTCTTCTTGGAACATGCTTCGGAAGTAGGTGGCTGCGGCTCTCGGACCTGCGATCGTTCTGGTCTTTCTGGCATACCACTCTCTGAAGCGAGGGCTGTCGACTCTGCTCGGTACCTGAAGTGCCACGTGCTCTTCTGTGCCCCACCGCGCCTCCATCGCCTCGGCGAGGCGCTCCGCCTCTTCGGGCGCGACACCGGCGGGATAGTCCTCTGTGGCGATGTACTTGGCGGAGGTGTGGGCGAGGATCAGCGCCAGCACCCGCTCCGGCTTGCTGGCTGCGAACAGCATGGCCATCGGGCCCGCGTCGTACGCAGCCCACACCGCAGCCTGCAAGGAACCGACCGAGTCCATCACGCACGTGAGCTCCTCGACAAACGCCTCCCACGGGGGCAGCGCGTCGAGGGGTAACGGATCCGAGGCACCCGTGCCCCTTCTGTCGAATCTGATGAGCCTGGCGAACGTGGCCAGTCGTCGGAAGAACAGCCTGGCTATGGGATCTTCCCAGTCGATGTCGAAGGCCCCGAAGCTGCCAGGGCTCATCACGAGGTCGATGGGCCCTTCACCGTAGGTCTGGTAGGCAATGCGCTCCGTGCCGAGCCTCGCGTATCCGGCAACCGGTTCCACGACCTCAGGCTATCGGCGAGCTGACACCTCTTGGCGATGGAGTTGGACTGAGAACAGCTGCCACTCTTCGGCGATGCCCTTCAGCAGATGGCTGCCCTTGTCGAGGAACTGGAAGTCGGATCCAACGACCAGGTCCTTGACGGTTCTGGAAACCGTGATCTCGCCTGGCCCTGCCGCGGCCATGACCCGCGCCGCCAGGTGCACGGCGATGCCGCCGACGTCGTCTCCGCGGAGCTCGATCTCTCCTGAGTGGATACCGATCCTCACGTCCACCTCGAGCGCTGACAGCTCTGCGAGGAGATCGATCGCACACCGAATGGCCCGCCCTGGCCCTTCGAACGTGGCGAGGAAGCCGCTACCTGTGGTCTTCACGAGCTTGCCCTGATGGCGCAGAATGACCTTCCCTCCGATCTCGTCATGGACGTCGAGCAGCGAGCGCCAGCCGCGGTCCCCGAGCTCCCTCGCGGTGTCGGCGCTGTGCATGATCTCGGCGAACAGAACGGTCGCGAGGAGCCGGTTGCTGACTTCCGGGGTGGTGGTTCCAGTCAGGAATCTTCCGATCGCCTCCAAGGTCTCCTGACCTTCCTGCCAGATGAGCGGAGCGTCCGAGCCTGGTACTTCGAGCATGGTGGCACCCGAGATGCTGTCCGCGATGTACTTGCCCTGTCCGAAGGGGATCAGATTGAAGCCGGTCCGGTGGACCACGAGCGTCGGGACCTGGATGGAAGGCAGCAGTGAGCGGGCGTCCGTTCGATACAGGTCGCGAAAGTTCGCCTGAGCTGCGGTAGGGGAGAGACTCGACCGCAAGACCTTGGAGAACCAAGACAGGAAGGCGGGGTCGTCCGCCTTGCTTGGCACGTAGAAGGCGGCGTGGGCCGTCGTTCCCCAGGTCTCTCCAACCAGCTCCACGAGCTGCTCCGCCACCTCGAGGGGCACGCCCGCCGGGTAGTCGTCGTCTTGCAGATACCTGGCGGTGGTGTTGTACAGGACCAGAGCCTCGGTCCGTTCCGGTTTGGTGGCTGCGAACAGCAAGGCCATCGGTCCTGCGTTGTAGGAGGCCCATACCGCAGCGCGCTCCGATCCGACGGCATCCATGATGGCTTCAACCTCCTCGACGTAGGACTCCCACGGCGGGAGTGAATCGAGCGGCAGCGGATCGGAGCCGCCCGTGCCCCGTCTGTCGAACTGAATCAGGCGGCTGAAGGAGGCAGCCTGAGCGAAGTAGACCTTGGCGGCCGGGTCCTCAGTGAGTGCGTCGAACGACCCGAAGCTGCCCATCGTCGTGACGAGGTCGATCGGACCGGTGCCGCTGACCCGGTACGAGATGCGGTCACCTCCGAGGCGGGCATAGCCGGTCGTAGCCTCCATGGCTTGCAGGGTACCGGCCTGAGCTCCCCCTCTTTCCAGCCGGTCGCTCGAGCCATCAAGCTACGGGCCTCGTGCCGGGCTATGAGGTCGGGGACCAGTGTCAGGAGCATGAAGCTTTCCCTTTCGAGAGTGCCAGCCCGGGACCCGCCCTGAGCCATCCGGGAGGTATTGGGTGATCTGCGGCCTGCCGCTTCCATCTGCCGGCATGGGTAGGCTCGCTCCGAGTCGACCGGAGGCAGGCGATGCGTGTGGAGGTGTCTCAGCTCATCCACAAGCCGGTGGCAGACGTGTGGCGCTTCTACGCCGTCGACCACGTTCGCAATCATCCCCGCTGGGACCCGAACATGGAGCTCGAGCAAATCACAGACGGCCCCATCGACGTGGGGACCGTCATCCGAAGACGCAATACGCACTTCGGCGACCCTGTGGAAGGGTCGATGGAGGTCGTGGAGTTCGAGCCCGAACGAGCCATGGGCGTCGTGATACGGGACGGTCCCTCGGAGGCGCGTGGCAGGGTGACCTTCGAAGCGAAGGCTGAGGACAGCACCATCATCACGCTTGCGGCCGACATGCCGGGCCTGGAGGCGCCAGTGGATGAGGTCAGAGCGATGATCGAGCGGAGCGCGCGCAACATCAGGGACCTGGTGGAGTCCGAGGGCTGAGCAGAAGCTAGGCGTCGACCTCGCTGAGGAATTCCAGGATGAGACGGTTGAACCGATCGGGCTGCTCCAGGTTGAGCATGTGGGCGGCGCCCCGGAAGACCTCCAGCCGTCCGTCGGGGACCTCCTCGGCGAGGTGCCGGCTCGCCTCCACGGTGGCGGCCTCGTCCAGATCCCCTACCACCACGAGAGTCGGAACCTTCACCTCGGACAGTCGCCCGAACGCCGGGGGC
>CAZKJJ010000070.1:0-9116 GCA_964553055.1 uncultured Acidimicrobiia bacterium | reverse complement strand
CGATCCCTCGTGCGCGTAGAGCCAATTACCGCGGTTGGGCACGTGCGGCTTGGTACGGAGCGTGAGACCCGCTTCGTGCGGAGCCCTGTTGGCCTTGCGAACGTTGCACAGGCGGCAGCAGGCCACCACGTTGTCCCAGGCGTGCTCGCCTCCCCGTGATCGGGGCACCACGTGGTCGAGGTTCTCAGCCGGCCCGTCGCAGTACTGGCAGCGTTGGCCATCCCTCGCGAACACCGCCTTCCTCGTGAGTGGCACGCGGCGCTCATACGGCACGCGTATGTAACGAAGCAGCCGCACGATGGAGGGAACCTCGAAATCGAGGCGCTCCGAGTGCCACACCTCGTTCCGAGACTCGATCAGCTGTGCTTTCTCCCTGAGCACCAAGACGACGGCGCGGCGCGTGTTGACGATCGAAAGAGGCTCGTAGGTGGCATTGAGCACCAAAGCCCGCACCATGTCTCCTCGCGGCGTGGCCGCAGCCTACTATCCGGCCTCTTCGTACCACTGTCGGCGGCGATCAGGCACCCGGAGTGGTGCGGGCGTAGAATTCGACGCTCAGGAGGCGTTCGTGAGGGTTGTCGGCTACGTACGGGAGGTTCCCGGTCCGGAGGCAGGCGACACGGTCTTCGCCCAGTCGGAGAGGGTGCGTCGGTGGGTGCAAGCCAACGGCTATCACCTCGTAGCCATGTGTCAGGACCCCAGATCCTCCGATCAGCCAGAGGGCAGGGAGGGCTACGGGGCGCTGCTGGGGATCCTCTCGGCCGAGCAGGCAGACATGGTGGTGTTGTCGAGCCTGTCCGCCCTCTCTGCTGACAAGATCGACCAGGAGATCATGCTCTCGGACCTGCGGAGCAGATGCGGGGCAGTCGCAGTTGCCGATGAGGCCGAGCAGGAAGCGCTCTCGGATCCTTCACCAGACGCGGCGAGGCGCTTCGTGCGGGACGTGCTCGAGAAGCGAGAGACCTACGGGCGCTGGCACCAGGCAGAGGTCGTGCCAGGGGCCCCCGAAGTGGTGGTGCAGTTCGTGAGGCCTGCCCCACCACCAGGCGAGATCCAGGCTTCCTGACTCAGCCCGTCAGCGCGTTCCACGCCGCAGCTGCCAGGGCGAGCTCGCGGCCAGAGACCACTACCGCGGCGCCTGCTCGCAGGCCTCTGCCTCCGAGGTCGAGGACCGCGGTCACGATCTCGGTTCCTTCACGCTCACGAACGTCCACGAGGACCACCCCCGGCGCAGGCGAGTCGGGCATCACGAGCTCTGCAACGGCCAGGACCACCGCTTCCTGCACTGCCCGAGTATCTGCCCTGGCCTCGCGCTCGACGAGCCTGTCTTCCTCGTCCCTCACCGCCACGGTCACGCCACCCGGACGCTGCCGAACCACGACCTCGGCGATCGCCCCGCCACTCCCCTGGGAGGCATGCGACTCCCTCCTGGCAGTCACTCTCAGCACAGTGGGCGGAGGGGGCGGCCCGACAGGCTCCAGCTTGGTTCTGGGAGGGGCCAGCCTCGACCGCAACCCGTAGGAGCTGAGGACGGTCTGGACCTCGGAGGCCACGAGCCGTTCATCAGCCCCGCTCTCCAGCTCGAGCATGATCCCGACCGGATTGCCATCCGCTTCTTCGAAGGTGGCCTCGGCCACCCCTTCGAGTGCGAGGATCGCCTGTCGTACCTCGATCATCGGCTCGTCTTTCGCTGCCTACGACGCCACATGAGGTAGGCGATCATGTCATCCGTGCTGATCTCGTGGGAGGCGGACCCGTAGGCAGTCTGGACCCTCCACGCCCAGTACGTCTTTCGGGCGCTTCGGGACCCTCGCCATCCCAGTGAGGCGCGCACCAGCTCCAGGATCAATCCGTGGCGCCACAGAGGCCATGCAAGAGCCAGACGCATCCCCCGCCCGAGAACTCCCTCCATCCCCCCGGAAGTATACGGGCCCTGCGATCTGGTCCAGAGCGTCTGATAACCTGACCGGCCCGGACAGGAGGAACCCGCGTGACGGTGACCGTCGCTGCCCCTGCGGAGGTGGGGTCGCTCGCGGAGCGGTTTGGCTCGATCGTCACGAACATCGAGAAGGTGATTCAAGGCAAGCGTGAGGCCGTTGAGCTCGTGGCCACCTGTCTCATCGCCGAGGGCCACGTTCTCATCGAGGACGTCCCAGGAGTGGGCAAGACGCTGCTTGCCAAGTCGTTGGCCAGATCCATCGACTGCACCTTCCAGCGAATCCAGTTCACACCTGACCTCCTCCCTTCCGATGTGACGGGGGTCTCCGTCTGGGACAGGCAGAACTCGCGGTTCGAGTTCAAGCGAGGCGCGATCTTTGCCAACATCGTCGTGGGAGACGAGATCAACCGGGCCAGTCCCAAGACTCAGGCGGCCACGTTGGAGGCCATGGAGGAGCGCCAGGTGACCGTGGACGGGGTCACACATCCCCTCGCTCCGCCATTCATGGTGGTGGCCACCCAGAACCCGCTCGAGCACGAGGGCACGTATCCGCTCCCCGAGGCACAGCTCGATCGTTTCATGATGAAGACAGTCATCGGGTATCCGACGAGGGCAAAGGAGCTCGAGATCCTCGACACCCACGGCATCATGTCGACGTACTACGACTTGGAGCCCGTCATCACCGCGGACGAAGTGCTCCAGATGATCGACATCGCCAGGCGGGTCCACGTGGCCCCTTCTGTCAAGGGGTACATCGTCGACCTCGTCGAGACGACGAGACGCCACCCTGAGCTGTTGCTGGGGGCCTCTCCTCGATCCAGCCTCTACCTCCAGCGGGTGGCCAGGGTGCGCGCCGCCGTCTCGGGCCGCGAGTACGTGACCCCGGACGACGTCAAGACGTTGGCGGTGCCCGTCCTGGAGCACCGTATGGCGCTCCGCCCTGAGGCACAGATGCGCGGAACGTCGATGCCTGATCTGATCACATCAGTGCTCAGCCACCTTCGAGTACCGGGGACGAAGGAACCCGTCTGATGCTCACAGACAGGGGGTGGGCAGCGCTCGGTGCGGCCCTGGCGCTGGTCGTGCTGTGGGTCGCCCTCGGTGAGCCTGAGCTCTTGGGGGTGGGAGCTCTTCTGGTCGGTGCGTCTGGCCTGGCGTGGTTCTTCGTTCGCAGGCGCTGGCCCGCGCTCCGTCTTGCCAGACGCCTCTACCCGAGCGTCGTGTACGAGGGCGATCAGGTGACAGTCCACGCCACGCTCACCAACGACGGGAGCCGGTCCGTGTGGAACGCCGAGCTCACGGACGAGGTGATAGGCCTGGGATCCGCACGGTTCTCGGCTGATCGCCTTCCGCCTGGGCAGACGTTCGTGGCCACGTACCAGATCCTCTGCAGGCCTCGCGGCATCTACCCCGTGGGCCCCGCCCTGTTGGCAACTACGGATCCGTTGACGCTCGCCCAGACGACCATGTCGACAGGGGGTCAGGATCGGCTGGTCGTGTATCCCTCCTACGAGGAGCTCGAGGGCTTTCCGATCGTGACAGGGCAGGACCCCACCGTGCACGCCACCAAGCCCGAGTTTCGCAACCTCGATGGCGAGGACTTCTTCACACTCCGCGAGTACCAGACGGGTGACGACCTGAGAAGGGTCCACTGGCCTTCATCCGCCAAACTCGACGAGTTGATGATCCGCCAGCTCGAGACGCCCTGGGAGTCGAGGGCGCTCGTCATCCTCGACCCCAGGTCCGGCTCGTATCCGACGCCCGCCTCGTTCGAGAAGGCGGTGAAGGGAGCGGCATCTGTCGTGCATCACCTCCAGAAATACGGTTTCGACGCCGACCTGTGGGCAGGAGGCAGCCCACTCCAGGGCAGGGACCCGGGAGCGTACGAGCGGGCGATGGAGGCTCTGGCCGGCGCCGAGTTGAAGACGAACGTCGACCTTCGGGCAGGCGCAGCCAGACTCCGCCGTGCCGGAAGGGGCGGGGCGCTCATCCTCGTGACAGGCAGTCCTGACGACGATCTCGCAGACATCCATCGGCTGCTCTCCAAGGACTACACCCGCACGGTGCTGATGACCGTGGGAGCTTCCGACAGCGTGCTCGCTGGATTCCGACGCTCCGCTGTCATCACCGTGGATGTGTCCCATGATGGGTCGTGGCAACAGGCCTGGCTGGCCGTGAGAGAGGGAAGGTCGTGGGTCACCGTTTCGCCTGGATAGCGGGCGTGGCAGGGATCGCGCTGGCACTGGCCAGGCTCGATCGCTTGATCGAAGACGCCGAAACAGGGCTCCCGTGGGTTCTCGCCCTGGTGGCAGCCGCGCTGCTCGGTGGTCTCATCACGTGGATCGCCCTGGCATACAGGACGGGGCTGGCAGGTGCCATCGGCGCCAACCTCCTCTTCTTCTCACTGGCAGCCGTCAGGATCGGAGCTCCCGAAGGGGCCATCGCGGGTGTGCTGCCGACCTGGACCTCCTTCGAGACCCTCTCGGATGAGCTGGGGCTCGCCATCGACGTGATCCGCTTCGGCGCCCCGCCCGTCCCTCCGCTGGCGGGATTGCTCGTGATCCTGGCTGCGATCTTCTGGGGGCTGGGAGCAATGCTCTCGTATGGGCTGGCCAGCGGGAGGCCTGCAGTGGCTCTCGTCCCTCCCCTCCTGTTCTACCTCCAGCTGGCGACGATCGATCGTCTCGACCCAGGTGACGCGTGGATCGTGGCTGCCATGGTGATCGTGATCGGCTCGTTCCTGGCAGTCGCCTTCGATGAGCGGCGCATGGGGGGGAGGCTGAGAACGTCCGACACCTCCCATCAACTCGCGTCGACGACCACGAGGCTCCCTCTTGTCTTCGTGGCACTACCAGCTGCGCTGGCCCTGTTTGCCATCGGAGCCTTCTCGGGCCGCGTCGACGAGGCAGGGCTCATCGGGTGGCGGCGTGGTGGTCTCGGCGCAGGAGGCGTCACGGCGGGCGTGTCCTACAACCTCTTCACGGACTCGATCCAGCAGGGGCTCGTCGCGGACTCCGACCGCATCGTGTTTCGAGCAGACGTCACAGGTGATGTCGACCCGAGCACGGTCTACTTCCGGATGGTGACGCTCGACCGGTACGACGGGAGAAACTGGTATCCCGCGAGATCCGCCAGGAAGCCCCCTCCAGAGGGCCAGCCTTGGGGCGACTCCGAGCACGTGCAGGCCGGTACGAGTGTGACCGTCAGCCAGGACGTCGAGATCGAGGCCCTTTCCATGAACGTGCTTCCCGCGCTGGCAACCCCTCAGGATCTCGAGACCAGCGTGGCGATCATCGCCCAGGGCCACCGTCTCACCTACGACGGGGCGATCTGGCTCCAAGCCAGGACCAGGCGCGGCAACACGTACCGTGTGACGTCGGAGGTGACCGTTCCTGACGTTGCCGCTCTCGCCACGGTCTCGGGGCGTCTCTCCCCCATCTTCGCCGAGGCCCAGGCAGACGGAGCGACCGACGTCCGGCCTCGCACGTCACCTTTCGTGGCGGAGCCCTCAGACATCGAGGACTTCCTCGAGCTGCCGGACGACGTCCATCCTGCCATCAGGCAGACGGCCCTCGAGCTCACCGAGGAGGCGTCGACGTCCTACGAGCAGGGGCTCATCCTCGAGAGGTTCTTCCTCGAAGATGGCGAGTTCAGCTACGCGACCCAGACGGAGGGTCACGGAGCCAGCGACCTCGCCGATTGGCTCTTCGATCCGCTCAGCGACAACTACCGGACGGGCTACTGCGAGCAGTTCGCCACAGCGCTCGGCGTGATGGCACGGTCCATCGGGATTCCGAGCCGCGTCGTGCTCGGATTCACCCCAGGGGATGTTTCGGGGAACACCGTGACCGTTCGTGAGAAGCACGGGCATGCCTGGGTCGAGCTGTGGATCGAAGGCCACGGCTGGGTGCAGTTCGACCCGACGCCACGCGCAGATGGACAGAACGCACCGACGACGATGAGCAGGCTGGTGGGATTCGACCCTGCCGAGCACGTACCGCCGCCTGCCGAGGACGTATCCGAGGGCGAACCGCCTCAGGTGACGCAACCGGGGGCGCTGCGCGATATCCTCGATGAGCCCTTCGCTCCGATACCGGCCATCGTGCTCCCTGGAACGAGCGTCCGCGTGCCGCTCTGGATCGCGGGCATCGTGGCGCTGGCGATCGTCATGTTGATCATCCCTGGCGTCAAGTGGCTCAGGAGAAGGCGCCGGCTGGAGAGGCTCCGTAACGGAGACATCGGGGCCGCCTGGGTCGAGATCACAGACCGATTGACCGATCTCGGGTCACCCGTCCCCGCCCACCAGACGCCGCTCGAGGTAGCCAGGCAGACGGACTCATCCCTCGGTCCCCTCGCCCACGAGTATGGGAGATCGGCCTACGGCCCTGGTGAAGCTCCCGGCTCAGAGCGCATCTCGGTCGCGGAGCGCTCGTTCCAGGCCGTCGAGGCTCACCTGAGGACGGAGTACGAGCTCTCCAAGAGGGCCTGGGCCTGGATTCGACCGGGATCCTTGCGCCGCAGACGGTGATGCCCTAGCCAGAGGCCTCCGTGATCTCGCTGCTGAGATCTTCCTCGCTTCTCCGCAGGATCTCCAAGAAGCGGTCCCTGTCCAGCTCGAACCTGCTCACATCCTCTTCGACGTTTCGAGTGATGCTGTCGATCGCGACGAAGAAGGCCAACTGCCCCTCGCGGAGAGCGTCGAGAAGCTCGGCGTCGTCTGCTGCGATCCGGAAGATGCGCTGTCCGGCGGTGACGAGCCTGACCTCGGCGAGGTGGCTCTCCATGGCGCCGTTTCTGCGGAGATAGTCCCACGCCCTTCTGACGCGCTGCACCGACATCCCGTTGTCGAGAAGTCCGCGAACTACCCGCAAGGCGACCAGGTCGCGAAAACTGTAGAGGCGTCTCACACCGGGGCGTCCCCCCGTACTCTGAATCGAAGGCTCTACCAGATTGACCCGGTCCCAGTACCGGAGTTGATGCGCCGTGCATCCCGTGAGCTTGGATGCCTGCTGCGCCGTGAACGCCTCCTGCACGTCTCCCCCAAACCTCGCACGACGGACGGGCCAGGGAGGGAAGTGCCACCGCCCGCTCTCATTGCCTCTCTCCCACCGTA
Organism: uncultured Acidimicrobiia bacterium; assembly: GCA_964553055.1. Taxonomy (GTDB): domain Bacteria; phylum Actinomycetota; class Acidimicrobiia; order Spongiisociales; family CAZKJJ01; genus CAZKJJ01. Next base: position 2,064 of record CAZKJJ010000070.1, on the reverse strand, counting down.
GGACCGGACCGAAGACCTACCGTGGTCCGGAGCCCGGGGGTGGGTTACCTTAGCGTCCGCAGCGAAGCGCCGTCGTCTGAGCTAGCGGCGGAACTTGAAGCGGCGTCCTCCCCGCTGCTCCGAGCCTCGCAGCCTTCCTCGAAAGGCGTGCACGAGCCCGGTCGCGGACAGAACCATGAGCACGAATCCCCCGAGAGCGAGCCATGTGCCCCACGTGTCGACCGAGAAGGTGACGAGGACGATGACGACGCCGAGGAGCAAACCGAGAGCCGAGAGTCTGACTCTCCGCTTCGAGCCTCGCAGGGGGATCTTCTTGACCGCCTCGACGAGGTCGGGGTCCTCCCGGTAGAACTGCCGCTCGATCTCGTCGAGGATGCTCTGTTCTCGATCGTCCAGTGGCATCTGGCGAAGATTATAGGGATCGCGCGTCCGTCCGGGGCACCCGTTCTGACTCTCCCTCGACATCGATCAGAGCTGCAGGCGAAACGGCGCCGCGCCCATATCGGGCGCGAACGTCGTCCACCGCGTCCGAGAGCCAGAGCCATCGGTCATCCACCTGGAGCTGCCTCGGATCCGCGCTGCTCTTCAGCGTAGACACCGCCACACCCACGAGGCGCACACCTCCCGACACGTCGAGGCTCTCGAGGAGCCGCAGCGCCGCGCCGTAGATGTCTCTCGACACGTCCGTCGGCCTGTGCAGCGTCGCGCTCGGCGTCGTGGTCGTGAAGTCGGCCGCTCTGACCTTTATCGAAACGGTGGCACCGACGAGTCGGGCGCGCCTGAGCCTGGCTGCCACGCGGTCGGAGTGCCGCAGCAGCTCTCGTCTGATCGCAGCCTTCGTCATCAGGTCATGCTCATAGGTCGTCTCCGCCGACACGCTCTTGGTCTCCCTCGAGGGCACGACGGGCCTCTCGTCTCTTCCCCAGGAGTGCTCGTGCAGCTGTGTGGCGAGGAGCGAGCCCAGTCGTCTGGACAGCACCTCGGCGGGCGTCGCGGCCACGTCGGCCACCGTGCAGACTCCCAACCCTTCGAGAGAAGCTCTCGTCGCCTCGCCGACTCCTGGCAGGGCGGTGATCGGGAGCATGTGCAGGAACTCGATCTGCTCGCGCTCTGGTACGACCAGCAATCCGTCCGGCTTGGCATGGGTCGAAGCGATCTTGGCCACGAGCTTGCTGGTCGCCACCCCAACCGAGCTCGGAAGGCCCAGTTGCTCCCGTATGCGGAGGCGCATGGCTCGAGCCACCTCAGCGCCGGACGGGAAGTGAAGGCGCAACCCCCCAACGTCGCAGTAGGCCTCGTCGACGGACAAGCCCTCCACGACAGGTGTGAAGCCCTCGAGGATCTCGAACAGCTGCCGTGAGACCTCTGCGTACGTTCCGTGGTGTGGCGGGACCACGACGAGCTCAGGACACAACCGCCTGGCGTACGCCGTCGGCATGGCGGAGTGCACACCGAAGCCACGGGCCTCGTAGGAGGCGGAAGCGATCACGCCTCGCCTGCCGAGGCCGCCGACAGCCACGGGCTTGCCTCGAAGCCGGGCTTCCGAGAGCCGCTCGACCTCGACGAAGAACGCATCCATGTCGAGGTGGAGGATCGGCTCTGCGAACGGGGCAGGTCTCAACGGCACGAACGGTAGCGAGCGCTCAGGATCCTTCCGAGGTCCTGAGACGGTCCAGGAGAGCCTCGTCCGTCTCGAAGGCCAGCGATGGGAGGCCCTCGAGGTCGAAGAAGGCTGCCTGCGTTGCGTCGTCGCCCGCCCGCAGCGTCCCACCGACGACGGTCCCCTCGAACCAGATCCCGACAGTCAGCTTCTCAGGGTCATGGAAGTTGGAGGCCACGAACACCGGATCCCCTATCTCTGCTACGAGGCCCGTCTCCTCCTCCAGCTCCCGTGCTGCAGCTGCTCGGACCTCTTCCCCGTAGTCGACGAATCCTGCGGGGATCGACCACAGCCCCGAACGGGTAGCGGTCGGCCCGCGGCGGACAAGCAAAATCCTTCCCTCGGCGTCCCTGACGACCACCGCCGCGCCAACGCCGGGATTCCTCCAGTGCACGAACCCGCAC
>CAZKJJ010000069.1:0-9147 GCA_964553055.1 uncultured Acidimicrobiia bacterium | reverse complement strand
CAAGCTCGACACCACGTGGGAGGGGGTCTCCCTGGACACGCTGCTGTCAGACGTCGACTCGTCCCGAGGCCACGCCCTCTTCAGCTCCTACGACGGCTACACGACCAACCTGCCTCTGGCGGACGTCACGTGAGGCAAGGCGTGGATCGCCCACACCTATGGAGGTGAGCCTCTCACCCCCGAGCACGGCGGGCCTGCCAGGTTGCTCGTGCCGCACCTGTATTTCTGGAAGAGCGCCAAGTGGGTGCGAGGGCTGGAGATCGTAGAGACGGAGCGTCTCGGCTTCTGGGAGCAGAACGGGTACCACAGCTACGGAGACCCATGGCGGGAACAGCGGTACAGCGGCGACTGACCTGGCTCCTCGCGGACGTCGTCGAGCTGATCGAAGAGACGCCGAGAGTGAAGAGCATCGTCCTGGATGTTCCCGGCTGGACAGGCCACCTCCCTGGCCAACACGTCGACCTCAGGCTCACCGCCGAGGACGGCTACCAGGCGCAACGGAGTTACTCCATCGCTACCCCCGCAGATGGGGAGCGGCTGGCGATCACGGTCGAGCTCGTCGAGGACGGCGAGGTCTCGCCGTTTCTGCTCGAGGAACTGGCCGTGGGAGACCGGCTGGAGCTTCGAGGTCCGATCGGCGGCTACTTCGTCTGGGAGCCTGCCGAGGGCGGTTCGCTGCAGCTCGTCGGGGGCGGCAGCGGCGTGGTACCGCTCATGGCCATGATCAGGGCCTGGGCGTCGCAGACTGACGACGTACGGGTGCGCTTGCTGGCCTCTTCGAGAACCTACGAGGACATCATCTACCGGGCGGAGTTGGAGGACCTCGCCTCCGGCAATGCCTGGCTGGCCGTCACCCACACCCTCACCCGTTCCCAACCGGCAGGCTGGCAAGGCCCGAGTAGGCGCGTCGACGAGACGATGCTCCGGGAGGTCACGTTGTCTCCTGACGAAGGCCCCCTCTGCTTCGTGTGCGGCCCCACCGGGTTCGTGGAGACCGTCGCCTCCGCCCTCGTCCGCCTCGGCCACCGACCAGAGAACGTCAAGACCGAACGTTTCGGCCCGACAGGAGGCCCATCATGACCGGTGAAACCCACGTGGACGGCAACGCCATGGCCGCGTTGTTGCATGATCTCTTCGGCGAGGAGATGACAGACAGCCACGGATGCTGCGACGTGTGTGGCACCATCAGTCTGCTCGCCCAGCTCGTGGTCTACCGTCAGGCCCCTGGGGACGTGATGCGCTGCCCTGCCTGTGGCACGGTCCTCATGGTGGCCGTGTCACGGCCGGAGGGCCTCCGGGTCACCTTTCAGGCGCTGCGCTGGGTAGAGCTTCACCAGGCAGTACTGACCGTCTGACCAGGCTCCATCCGCTCGGACCGCCTCAGGCCTTGTTCCGCTGACGTCTGGATCCAGGCTCTCAGATCAGCCAGGCGAACGCGAACACGGCTGCGGCCGCCAGCGTCAGAAACGTCAGGATGAGCCAGACCCACGTCGCAGGCGTCGCCCGCTGTTCGACCCGCAGCCTTCGCTGGCTCACCAGGCCGAACGATGCGGCCAACAGCAGGCAGCCGACGATCAGGGATCCGAACAGCCAGGCGTCTGAGATGTCTCCGACCCTCCAAGACCAGATCCACAGGATCCCCAAGTACTGATCCTCGCCCGCAAACTGGATGAACGCACCCACGAAGACGGCGATCGCCCCCGCGATGCCGAGCACCCACTCGAGTGCCCTCCGCCATACGGACGGCCGGGGGACGACCTCAGCCATGGTCTCTTGCCGGGGAAGTACATCGTGGCTCGTCATTTCTCACCTCCTCACTGTGATCTCACCTCTGGTTTCGCCTTCTCGCCAGTGGCGAAGGTCCCATCGAGGGGGCCTGGAACAACCCCACGGCCGAGCCATGGCCTCTCCGGTGATCGCCCCTTCTCGTCGAGGCTCGACCCGCTCGCTGCCCAAAGCCTGCGGCGAGCGGTTCGCCTCAGCTCACAGTCGACATTCGAAGACGAGCACCCGCTCGATCGACTCGTTCAGTGAGGGCGCCCCCGACTCGGGCCCGATGGCCTCCACATAGAAGAGAAGGCGGTTCTGGTACGGATCGTGAAGGACGCTGCAGTAGTTGTGGAGCGGATGTTCGTCGAGCTCGAACTGTGATCGGGCCAACCACGGCGCCCGGAAGATCGTCTCGAAGTCGACTCTCCGACGATCGACACGAAACGCCACGAAGTCGTATTGCCACAGCGCGTTGTCGCGTTTCCAGTCGTCGTCTCGGATGTCGGGCACCGGTGTGGTGAGGCGGGGCGCAGACCGTGCGACCCCTAGGAAGATCGGCCCCGAACCGCTTGCGAACACCGTCCCCGACGCGAAGAACATGTACTGCTCTTCGCCATCCACCCGCATCGGTCCGTGTTTGACCCAAGACACACCATCGCGGCTGGTGATCAGCTGGGTGCGCTGGTTGCCGAATTTGTCGTAGGCCTTGGCGAACCCGATCCACTCACCGTCGATGATGTCGATCGAAGCATCTCGCGCTTGGCAGGCGTCGTACGGCTGGTCGTGCCGGATCACCAGCCCGCGTGACTCCCAGGGCCCTTCCAGCTCGTCCGCTACCAGTAGCAGCGTCTCCCAGAAGACGCCGCCCCAGACGAACTCCTCGCCGACGTCGACCGACAGGTACAGATGCCACTTTCCCGTCAACGGAGCCATGAGCAGCTGCGTCCCCTCGATGCTGTTCGTCTGAATTCCGCTCAGCGCTGTCACCTCCTCGATCGGCAGTCGCTTGACGAGATCGAATTCGACCCCGTCGAGTGACCGGTGGATCTCGACAGCGAAGCCTCGGACGTTGCCCTCGATCTTGCGAGGTCGCCCCGTCAGGTAGAAGACCCGGTCCGTGTGATCCAGCACCGCTTTCCCTCCACCATGCCAGGAACCGGGCTCGTAGTTGGGCGGCTCCAGGGCGACGCCCTTGAACTCGAGATGCGAGTACACGTACTGAGGCGGCGGGAAGCCCTGCCAGCAGGAGAACCCCGTCGAGAACCCACTGGTGCTCATGCGCTCCAAGGGCACGCGGTGCTTCGAGCGTTCCTGCGCTCTGATCTCACGTGGCCTGTCCGGCGCGTCCGACGGGCCGCAGAACGCATGTCAGCCATCCCAAGGGAGACAGCGACGCTACGAGCGTCGGACCAATGAGAGCATGACACTGACACCGACGCTAGCCGTCTGGGCAGCGGTGAATACCGGCGGTCGGCCGCTCGTCCTTCACCTCGACCAATCGTGGACTGCGGCGACGAGCCTGCCTATCCCTTCTTCGATCACGTCCGAGCTCGAGGTCAGGGAGACCCGAACCATGGTCCGGCCGTGAGGACCGAACGTCTCTCCCGGAGCAACGGCCACCCGCCGTTCCGTCAAGAGTCGTTTGCTGAAGGAGTAGCTGTCGAGGCCCGTGCCCTCGGTGCTGGCCATGATGTAGAACGTCCCCGCGGGCGGCGACACCAGCAATCCACTCTCCTCGAGGAGGCTGACCGCAATGTCTCGCCTTTCACGGTAGGCGTTCCGCATGTCTGCCACACAGGTCTGGTCGCCTTCGAGCGCAGCCTGCGCAGCCTTCTGGGAGATCGCGGTCGCGCAGCTCGTCACCGCCTCCTGCACCTTGGTGATGAGGGTGGCCAGCTCTGAAGACGCCACCGCATAGCCGATCCGCCAGCCGGTCATGGCATAGGTCTTCGAAAGGGAGAAGCAGCTGACGACCCTGCCGTCGGCATCGAGGCCGCCGACGCTGACGTGCTCTCCCTCGAACACCATTCGCTCGTAGCAGTCATCCGAGAGGACGTAGAGATCGTGAGCCTCGGCGATCTCGAGCATGCGCTCCAGGACACGTCGCCCGAAGACAGCCCCTGTCGGGTTGGCCGGAGTGTTGATCAGGAGGACCTTCGCCGACGGTGTCGATGCAGCGACGTCAGACAGTGCATCGAGATCGGGCTCGAAGCCGCCATCCGGCAGGAGCGGATATCGAACCGCGGCTCCACCGATCAGGGCCACCATCATCTCGAAGTTGGGCCATGACAGATCGGGGATCAGGACTGCTTCGCCTGGGTCGACCAACACCATCAGTGCCTGGCTGAGAGCGTTCACGCCGCCTGTCGTGATGACCACCTGCTGGGGACCGACCCGCATGCCGTTCTCGTCGTGGAGCTTCCTGACCATGGACTCTCGGACCTCGAGCAGGCCCTTGTTGGGTGTGTACTTTGTGTATCCGGCCGCCGCGGCCTGTGTCGCCGCTTCGACGACGTGCGCAGGAGTGTCGAAGTCCGGCTCACCCACTTCGAGATGAAGCACGTCCCCCAAACCGGCGGCGAGATCCATGATCTCTCGGATACCCGACCGTTGCATCGAGGCTCTGGCTGCCACAGGCCTCATCTCGTCACCCGGCGCCCGGCTCCTCGAATCACTGCATCCACTTCGGAAGGGTCGACGCGCAGCTGGTCCCCGTACATTCCCAGCTTGAGAGCCGCCATGGCGAGGCCCCGGACTACTCCCGAGCGGATGTCTCGGTCGAGAATCCCGATGGCGACGCCGGCTGCGAACGCATCACCTGCTCCAATTCGATCGAGCTCCACGGCCGGGAACGCGGTGGCGAAGTCACTGGCATCGTCCGTGAGCCATGCTGCGCCATGTGACCCCTCGGTGAGAATCACGGTCCCGCCTCCCATCGCATCCCTGGTGGCCCTGAGCATCTCGTCTCGGTCTCCTGAGATGCCGAAGACGTCGCGGGTGTCTTCGGTCGTGACGATGACGGTTTCCGCTCCTCGTGCCAACTCGGTGAGCGTTTCCCGTGCTTCTCTGGCCGGCCATAGTCTCTCCCGGTAGTTGATGTCGAGGAGCGCCATGGCGGACCGTTCCACGACCTCGAAGGCGAGCTCTCGACACGAGTCGGAGAGAGCAGGCGTGATGCCCGAGATGTGCACGAGGCCTGCATTCTCGACCACCTCCCACGGGATGTCGTCTCGGGTCATGGCACTCGCCGCCGAGTACGCCCTGTCGTAGATGACCGACGTCGGGCGAGGATGCGGAGCCAGCTCGACGAAGTAGGTGCCCATCCTCTCGCCTTCGGCCCATCGGACGTAGGAGGTGTCGACACCATGTCCGCTGATCTCGCGGGCTACTCGCCTGCCCAATGACGAGCTGGGAACCCTGGAGAGCCAGGCAGCAGAACGTCCCATTCGTGCCACAGCGATGGCGACGTTCGCCTCTGACCCGGCGACGGTTACGTCGAGCGTTGGCGAGTCCTCGAGCCTCGCACCTGGCGGCACAGACAGACGCAGCATTGCCTCCCCGACAGTGACCACGTCGTAGCTCACAGCAGCGCCATCAGAGCCTCGGCTCGGTCGGCGATGGTCGCAACGTCGCCTGTCCGGAGCGCAACAGGTGGGAACAGGTATGAGCCAATTCCCAGTGCGGCGGCACCCGCCTCCAGGTAAGCGAGGCCGTTGTTCGCGGTGACGCCTCCCGTCGGCACGAGCGGCACGGATCCCAGCGGCGTCAGGACGGCCCGGACGAAGGCCGGGCCTCCGAGGGAATCTGCCGGGAAGACCTTCACGGCGTCAGCCCCGAGCGCCATCGCCGTTGCGATCTCCGTCGGTGTGGAGGCACCTGGGATACAGAACAGCCCTCGTGCATGAGCCCGCTCGATGATCCTCCCGTCAGTGATGGGAGACACGATGAACTCGGCACCAGCCTTCAACGCCGCGTCTACCTGGCTCTCGTCCATGACTGTGCCGGCACCTATCGCGACGGAAGGGAGGGAGCTGCGAAGAGCGCTGATACCCCTCTGCGGGTCCTCGGAGTCGAAAGTCACCTCAATAGCCCGTACGCCGGCAGAGGCGGCGGCCTCGGCCACCTTCAGGAGGTTCTCGGGTGGGCACCGCCGGAGTATCGCGATGAGGCGCGCCCGCCGACGTCTGAGCTTCACTCCCTCCGGCATCAGCGAATTGTACGGGGGGAGGCCGGCGCCGTTGGCTCAGCGGATCGGATCCGGGCGGAGCATCCGGCTCGGACAGCGCCGGAGCGGGCTGGTAGGTTCAAGTTCGAAGCGGGGCGAAGTCTCGCCCCGAGATCTGAATGGAGGACATATGAGATGGGGGAAACGTCATTGTTCTCGAAGCACGTCCCTGGTCGTGCTGGTGACGTGCCTCGGTGTGGTGCTGGCTGCGTGTGGCGGCGAAGCCGAGGAGACGACGCAAGCGACACCAGCGGCGACCCAACCACCATCTGAGACTCAGCCACCATCTGAGACTCAGCCACCATCTGAGACTCAGCCACCATCTGCCGAGAAACCCTCGATCGTGGTTGCTCTCTCGGACACCGTTTCGGTGATCGAGCCGCACACGTTCCGGACCACGTCCGCATACTGGGTGACAGACGCTCTCTACGATCCGCTGCTTTCGCAGGTTTTCGAAGAGAGCGGTGGACAGTGGCTCGGCACGACTGACCACACGGGCAGGGGTGCGGCCACGTTCGAGGCGTCCGATGACGGGCTGACGTACACGTTCCACATCCGAGAAGACGCGATGTTCGCCACAGGCGATCCCGTCACAGCCGACGACTACAAGTACGTGTTCCAGCGTTCGATCGAGTCCCCAGCGGACCAAGGAGAGGGCTACATCGGTTTGCTTCTCCCCTTCGTCGGCATCGACTCAGCGGACCAGCTCCAGGTGGTCGACGAGCGCACCTTCGTGATCACTCCGAACATCGCCAGTCCGCTCTTCGAGCGGTTCATGACGTTCCAAGTGTTCGGCGCTCTCGACTAGGACTACCTGGAGTCCGTGGCGACCGCTGAAGATCCCTGGTCGTTCCGGGCTCTGGATCAGGCCAGCGCGGCGTCCGGCCCGTACATGATGACTGGCGAGTGGGATCCGGAGACCCAACTCGAGCTGGCTCCCAATCCCTACTACTGGGCTTTGGACAGTGTTGCCAACGGCGGGGTCATCGTCCGTAACGTTCCGAACGCCGACTCACGCGCCCAGCTCCTCCAGTCTGGCGACATCGATCTCGCCACTGGTCTCCCGCCGCAGCTCCTGGCTGATCTGGACGCCGATCCGAACGTGACTGTCTACGCAGCTCCGACGAGCGGAGTGGAGTACCTCGCGATGAACGTGAACATCCCGCCGTTCGACAACGCCGACTTCCGCAATGCCATCACCTATGCGGTCCCCTATCAGGCGTTGCTCGATCAGGTGATGTACGGGTACGCGTCCTACGCGGGCACGGTCGTGCCTACCAACATGGACACGTTCGCAGGAAAAGGGCCGGAGTTGGACCTGGTGACGGCTCAGGAGTTCCTGGATGCCTCAGGGGTCGATGTCAGCGGAGAGGAGTTCGTGCTGGCGGTGCGGGAGTCCCGCTCCACCAATCAGGAGGCGGCCGTCCTGATACAGGACAGCCTTCGTCAGCTCGGTGTCAACGTGACGATCGACATCCTTCCGGACGCCGACTTCGCCACCAGACAGGCTGCCGGGGAGCTGCCGATGCAGATCCACGACTGGTACTCATGGGGAGAGGATCCCTTCTATCAGATGACGTTCCTCACCACGTGCGGGTCGTTCGCCAACTACGCCTTCTGGTGCAACGAGGACTACGACGCCTTGGTAGACGAGGGGATCAACACTGCCGACCTGGCAGAGCGAGATCGTATCTCAGCCGAGGCTCAGGACATCTTCCTGACAGAGGCGCCCTGGGCGACCCTGTGGTCGACCGACCGGACAGTGGCCGTTCGCTCGTGCATAACAGGCGTCGAGCGCGGCTACACGAACATCTCGTCGTTCTGGCGACTGGACAAGTCGGGCTGCTGATAGAGAGCCGTGAGACGCGGCCGTACAATTGGGTACGGCCGCGTCCACAGCCGGACGGTGATGTTCCGATACCTGAGCAAACGGGTACTGATATCGCTTCTCACGATCCTGGGGATCATCGTCATCGTCTTCTTCATCGTGCGAGTCCTGCCGGGTGACGGAGCGAGGCTCAGGGCAGGCCCGTATGCCAGCCCGGATCGAGTCGAGGCGATCGCCGAGCGGTATGGTCTGAATGATCCACTCGGCGAGCAGTTCGTGCACTACCTCGGGAACCTCGCCAGGGGAAGCCTCGGCATTTCGATCCGGACCAACGATCGTGTCGAGGAGGAGCTGATCCGGCGGCTCCCGGCTTCCCTGGAGTTGGCGTTCTACTCGGTTCTGGTCGCCACCTTGGTGGGCGTGCCACTTGGGATATGGGCGGCTGCCAAACGAGGCACCGTCGTCGACGGTGGCGCCCGTGTGTTTGCGGTGTTGGGCTCGTCGATGGCGCTCTTCTGGTTGGGTCTGCTGCTGATCTACTTCTTGTTCTTCCGTCTGCGCTGGTTCCCTGGCCCCATCGATCGGTTACCTCTCGGGACGGAGCCTCCTTCCACGATCACGGGTTTCTACACGATCGACGCTCTGGTGCATGGCCAGTTTCGGCTGGCCCTCGAAGCTTTCAGATATCTGGCGCTCCCTGTGATCACGCTTGCGTTCATCCTCTCAGCGCCGATCCTGAAGATGGTGCGGCAGTCCATGATCGAGACCCTCGATCAGGATCATGTGCGGACGGCGCAGGCGATGGGCGTGCCACGCCGGAAGATCCTGTTCGTGGACGGTTTCCGCAACGCGCTGTTGCCGATCGTCACTGCGGTCGGGATCGTCTTCGGTTACATGCTGGGAGGGAACATCATCGTCGAGTTTCTCTTCTCGTGGCCTGGGGTCGGCCGGTACGCCTACACCGCTCTCCAGAACAACGACCTCGAGGCACTGCAGGGGTTCGTGATCATGGTGGGCGTGCTGTACGTGGTTCTCAACGTAGTCATAGATGTCGTGTATGCCTGGATCGACCCCAGGATTCGACTCGGCGGGAAGGCAGCGGTATGAGCCTCACGGCAGACCGCTCCAAGACTGGATTCGTGGCTCCCGAGATCGAAGCGGCCACCGAGGAGCGCTCGATCTTCGTCCGCCGTCCGCTCCTCTTGGTCGGGCTCGTGATCCTCGGCGCCTATGTCCTGCTGGCCCTCTTCGGGCCAATGTTCGTGCGGGATCCCCTACTGACCAATCCCAGCAACGCGCTGGCGCCACCTTCAGGTGAGTACTG
>CAZKJJ010000068.1:0-9347 GCA_964553055.1 uncultured Acidimicrobiia bacterium | reverse complement strand
ATGAAGCGAGAGCCTACGGCGATCGGGCCGAGCCGAGGGGCGCTCTCAATGCATCGCGTCGACGTACGGTTGGACGCCGGTGTCGTCCAACCCGTAGTACTCGAAGTGCCCTGGGTCCGGACGCGTCCAGAGATGGCCTGATCTGATGCCGACCGCAGCCATCCTGACCAGCAGCTCCTCATTCAAGGGAGATCCCGGTCCGCCGCTCAACGAGTTCCCGAAGTTGATGTCTGCAGCAACGCCCCACGAGTGGCGGGAGAGACGCGCCGAGTTCGCTATGTAACGCGGCACCCAGCAGCCTCGAAAGGCCCCTCGGTCGATCACCCACGACAGGCCTTCTTCCAAGAGGCCATGCATCACCTGAGCGAGGATCTCGTTGAAGGCTATGTGGCAGGTCGTCCTGCCGAGCAACGGAAGATCGACCGTCTCGATATTGGCCTCGACCCACGCCGGGTCGATCACGACTCTCCCCCGCGAGATGGGCCGATACGCGAACTCGCCGAACGTGAGCTTCATGAAGAGCTGACTGCGGACGGTGGGCTGCCTCCCGCTGGCAGCCGCGCGGGCGCGAACCCGTACGGGCTCCTCTCCAGGGATCGCCTCGTTGAGCCCATCCTCGAGCCCCTCGACGGATCCCTCGTACTCGACGAGCGCGTACGCGCGAGCCGATCCTGAGACCGCCAGCTCGACGCTGGAGGTCACCATCTCGGCAGATCCGAGCGCCTCGTCTTCGAGCACCGCAGCCACCGTCATCTCGATCCCGCCCTCGAGGGTGATGCGGTCGCCTACCGTGAGGCGTCGAAGCTCCGCGGAGCTCGAACTGAGGGCGATCTCGCCCGCTGCCAGGGAGGCGATCACGTTTGCCGAGTCGCCCCGCACGAAACGTCGGTACGTATCGGGCTCGAGGACGACACCCTGCGCGGGGATCACGAAGCGTGGCGGCGGCTCGTCGACGATCACCCCCTCGGACGTCCGCGTCTGGGCGATGTGGAGGGTTCCTACCTGGACGATCGTGACCTCGCCGACGCCGTCGAGCCCCCTGGCCAGGGCGCTGAAGTCGGGATGGAGCCCGTCTGGCATCCACACAACGAACGACGCTGCCTCCGAAAGGACGGGTGCGGAGACGGTGCCCGCTGTCGTGTCGACTGCAGCCGTCGTGTCGACCGGAGCCGGTGCAAGTCCTCCTGCCTCGGCGATGGACGCCTCTGGCGCCTGGAGGGTGTTCGCGGTGCCTGTGCAGGCGATGGCCAGAACCGAGAGCGCGGCCGCGAATCGAGGCACCGGGTCAGGCTATCGGCACCCAGGCCTGGGCTGCGGAAGTCTCATACGCTGAGGAGGTCCTCTGCCAGGGAGCGCAGCGACTCGACAGGAAAGCGGTCAGCGGGCCCGTCGAGAATCTGGACAGACACGTGGTCAGCCCCTGCGGCCAGGTGCCCGAAGACGCGGGAAGCGAGTGCGTCCCTGTCGCCCCAAGCCACGACCGCGTCGACCAGGCCATCAGAGCCTGCTTCTGCGAGGTCCGGGTCCGCCCATCCCAGCCGCGACAGGTTGTTGCGGTAGTTGTCGAGGGCGAGGTAGCGAGCGGTGTGGCGTCTCGCCGTCTCGCGTGCCACCTCGGGATCGGTCTCCAGCACGAGTGCCTGCTCAGGAGCGAGCAGCGGACCTTCCCCGAGAGAGTCCCTGGCGACCACAGTGTGCTCGATGGGTACGAAGTATGGATGGGCTCCCAGAGTCCGCCGTGCCGCGAGTTCCAGCATGCGGGGCCCCAGGGCCGCCAGCACGACGGGCGGGTCGAGCTCGGGGGCGGGACCCCAGTAGGTAGCTGTGTCCATGGCGTCGAGGTAGCGGATCATCGCTTCAACGGGCCGTCGGTAGGCATGCCCTCGGCCGCCGACCGATGGAGCGTGGCTGACACCGAGGCCGAGGAGCAGCCTGCCTGGGTAGGCCTCCATGAGGGTTCTGGCTCCGTTGATCATGGCAGTGGCGTCTCTCGCCCAGATATTGGCGATGCCGGTGGCCACGATGAGCTGCGTCGTGCTGGCCAGCAGGAATCCCGCCAGGGACATCGCCTCCTTCCCGAACGACTCGGGAAACCAGAGTGTCCGAAAGCCCAAGTCCTCGACGGCCTTGGCCACCTCTGCTGCTTCCCTCCCAGGAAGGCGCGCCACGCGTCCGCTCCAGACCCCCACCTTGCCCAGGTTCAGATCCATTTCTCAACGCTACCGGGTGTGCGCCGAGTCCTCGCCCTGGTGCGTTTCACGGGGCCCTCGCGGGCCTGCGATGGGGCGGGCGATCGCGACACCCTCCCGAACGTGAGGGACAGTGCCAGCCCCTGCCAGGGCTGGGGTCCCGATCAGAACGGGACCCCGACCGCCTCGCAGAGAAAACGCATGAGAGGGGTTCCTGTCCGACTCGCCTGCGCGTACTGCTCCATGAATCCCGGGGCGGTTACGTCTCGATCCTCGAGACGCATCGTTCCCAGGAAGTCCTTTCGCTTGAGGTCTGAGATGAGGGGATGGTCCGCCTCGAAACCACGAGGTGGCCTCGAGAGCGCCTCGCCTTCGAGCTCGTAGCCGGATTGGAAGCGCTTTCCCACCGCCCTCCTCCAGCGGGTTCGTTCCTCATCGATCTTGGCGCGGATGGCGTAGGCGTCCTTCGTGGCAGGGCGCCAGAGGCCCAGGCCCGCGAAGGAGCCGCCGGGTTCCAGATGCAGGTAGTAGCCGGGTGCATGCACGTCCTGCTGGGTGGCGAAGTGGCGAAAGTGGATGCCGACATGGGTCTTGTAGGGCGTCTTGTCCTTCGAGAATCGGGTGTCCCGCTGAATCCTGAAGAGGGAGCCGCCAACGGTTCGTGAGTCCGCCACGAAGTGCGGGGAGATGCTCCGAAGCAGCGGAGCGTAGTCGGTGATGAAATCCAGAGCCGGCTCCCTCACCTGAGCCACGTAGCGATCCTTCTGACCGTTGAACCAGTCGCGGTCGTTATTCTCAGACAGGTCCTCGAGAAACGAGAACAGCTCTTCGGTGAAGTGTCGCTGGGCCATACAGCACCGTACACGGCCTGGGTGTCAGCCTGTGAGCCCTCGGTCGTCGCCGGACGTGCCCGATGACCGGGGAGGAGCCCGGCGCGGCAGCCCCTGATGCGTTCGACCGCTTGTCACCACGGGTCTGGGGTCTGCCGGTACGCTGTGCGACCAGGCCCCCAGGACGCGAGGGCAGGCCAGCGTTGACCAAGACCCGAAACGACCGCAACGGTCTCAGGCGGCTGCTCAGAGGGCGAAACTCCAACGAGAAGCTCGGCACCTTCATCGGGGTCTTCACTCCCTCGATTCTCACCATCCTCGGAGTCATCCTCTACCTGCGGACGGGCTGGGTGGTCGGAAACGTGGGGCTGCTGCCCGCCCTGGCCATCGTGATCATCGCCAACTCGGTCACCTTGATCACGGCCCTCTCCGTATCCGCCGTTGCGACGAACATGCGAGTCGGGACCGGAGGGGCCTATTACATCATCTCCAGGAGTCTGGGGATCGAAGTGGGCGCCGCCATCGGCATACCCCTGTACCTGGCCATGGTGTTCTCTGTGACCCTGTACGCCTTCGGCCTCGCCGAGAGCGTGCGGGTCGTGTGGGCTGGCGCGCCACAGCGCCCCATCGCTGCGCTGACGGTGCTGGCGGTCGGCTTCCTCGCCGCCCGTGGCGCAGGGGTGGCACTTCGGCTGCAGATCCCGATCATGGTTGGTATCGCCCTTTCACTGGTGGCGCTCGTCGTGGGTGCATCGGGCCAGGCTGCGTCGCAGGTGCCCGTCTCGAGCAGCGTTCAGGATGCAGCTCAATTCTGGACCGTATTCGCCGTGTTCTTCCCCGCGGTCACCGGCATCATGGCGGGCGTCAGCCTCTCGGGCGATCTCGCGAGGCCGAACCGTTCCATCCCGTACGGGACCATCAGCGCGGTGCTGGTCGGCTTCGTCGTGTACATGGCAGTCCCTGTCGTGCTCAGCCTGGCAGCTACCCCTGAAGCACTGGTCGAGGACAACCTGATCTGGTTCGACATCGCAGGCCCTCTTGCCTTTCTGGTCCTCTGGGGCCTCTGGGGTGCCATCTTCTCGTCTGCCGTTGGCAGCATCCTGGGTGCACCGCGAACACTCGAAGCGATGGTCGATGATCGGATCCTTCCCAAGCCCCTCGGCCTGCGATCCCGCCGCGTCAAGGGACCGGGGGTCCCGCTCGTGCTCACCACGCTGCTCGCCCTGCTGGCGGTCGGCCTTGGCGACCTCAACTCCGTGGCGCCCGTCCTGACCATGTTCTTCCTCACGACATATGGAACCGTCAATCTCGTGGCGGGACTCGAACGCCTCTCGGGAGATCCTTCGTACCGGCCGAAGCTCACCGTTCCTTGGTGGCTGTCGCTCTCTGGGGCGATGGCCTGCTTCCTGGTCATGTATCTGATCAATCCGGTCGCCCTCGTCGTCGCTCTCGTATTCGAGTTCGGCGTGTATCTGTTCATGAAGCAGAGAGCACTCACCGCGCCGTGGGGCGATCTCCGTCGCGGTGCCCTGCTCGCTTTGATCAGGCGAACGGTCGTCCAGCTCAGAGGGCTGCGCGAGGACCCTCGTAACTGGCGGCCGAACATCCTCCTGTATGCAGACGACGTCGAGCGGAGGGCAGATCTGGTTCGCTTCGGTTCATGGCTCGTTCAGGACAGGGGGATCCTGACGGTGTCGCGTCTCGTTGCGGGCCCTCTGGAGGACCATGCTCCTCGCGTCTCAGAGGAGGTAGCAGACCTGAATCGAGAGCTCGAGGAGCTCGGAGTGACTGCTTTTGGCGAGGTCGACGTGGTCGAGACATTCGAGGAAGGGGCCATCGCCGTCGCCCAAGCCAACGGCATCGCGGGCATCGCTTCGAACACCGTGATGTTCGGTTGGGCGACCACAGGAGAGCAGCAGGCGGCGGTGCTCCGGGTCATCGAGCGCTTGGCCCTCCTCGGAAAGTCTGCGGTGATATGCCGTGCCGCACCTCACAACTGGGGAGCGAAACGACGGTCCATCCACGTCTGGTGGGGCGGGCTTCAGGAGAACGGTGACATGTTGGTGCTGTTCGCGCATCTGCTGTCCCTGAATCCGGAGTGGAGGAGCGCGCGGATCACCATCAACAGCATCGCCTCCAGCGAGATGATGCACGCCTACAACGAAGAATCGCTGAGGCGCTTGACGAGAGCGGCCAGAATCGACGCCAACATCGAGGTGATCCTCAAACCTGAGGACACCAAGATCGGCGACATCATCAGCGAGCGCTCGCAGAGCGCAGACGTTGTCCTGATGGGTCTGCGCAGCATCTCGCCTGGGGAAGAGAGCGACTACGCGCGCCGCCTCACCAACCTGTCCGCCGGCCTGCCCACCGTCCTGTTCGTTCGCAATGCCGGCTCGTTTCGCGGCCAGCTTCTCGGTTCGACTGAGGGCGCCGTTGATCGGTCGTAGAGGTCAGACAGGCAGGCGCTGGGACCCTCATGGGCTCGCCCCATCGTCCGACTCCGGCCCGCACCCCAGACCAGGCTACCACTCAGAGTGGTCGAACCGCCACGAGATGCTCAGATGTCCTGCTCCGCCAGTCGCCTGGCCTGTTCGTCCTCGGAAAGGGCGTCGATGAACTCGTCGAGCCTTCCTTCGAGGACATCAGGGAGGCGCTTCAAGGTCAGACCGATCCGGTGGTCGGTGACCCGGCTCTCCCGAAAGTTGTAGGTACGGATCTTCTCGGAGCGCTCTCCCCTCCCGACCTGCGCCCTCCTGCTGTCTGCGATCTCTCCCAAATGGGCCTCCCGCTGCATGGCGTACAGCTTCGCTCGCAGGATGCGGAACGCCTTCTCCTTGTTCTGGAGCTGGGATCGCTCGTTCTGGCAGACGACCACGAGCCCGGTCGGCACATGGGTCAGCCTCACCGCCGAGTCTGTCGTGTTCACGGATTGGCCCCCAGGGCCTGACGACCGGTAGACGTCGATCCTCACGTCTGCCGGGTCGATGTCGACCTCAACGAGCTCGACCTCAGGGAGGACGGCCACCGTGGCCGTGGACGTGTGCACCCTCCCCTGTGACTCCGTCCGGGGGACCCGCTGCACCCTGTGAACCCCGGCCTCGTGCTTGAGACGCGAGAAGGCTCCCTCGCCCTTCACGGCGAAAGTGACTTCCTTGAATCCGCCTGCCTCGGACTCGGAGGCGTCCATCGGCTCCACGCGCCAGCCTCGCTCCTCGGCGTACCGCGTGTACATGCGAGCTAGATCGCCTGCCCAGATGGCGGCCTCGTCGCCTCCTGCCGCGGCACGGACCTCCACGATCACGTCACGGGCGTCTTCAGGATCCCTCGGCACCAGGGCCAGCTTCAGGTCGGACGACAGACGCTCCGCCTCCGCCTCCTTCTCGGTGGCCAGATCGCGTAGTCCCGTTGCCACAGCCGAGTCCTGCTCCCCCTCGGCCAGCTCGGATGCCTCAGCCGCTTCCGCCACAGCGGCGCGGTAGGCGTCGAAGGTCTGCACCAACGGCTGGAGCTCGGCATGCCTCCGCGCCAGCTCCGCGTACTTCTCGGGATCGGCCAGGACGGCGGGCTCGGCGAGGCGGGTCTCGATCTCCCTGAAGGCCGCCTCGACCTCCTCCAGCCGGTCCACCAACACGCTCACGGCTGCTCCAGCACTGCGAGGGCTTCCGGGACGACAGGACCCCTGGCCCGGACGCCGGCGAGCTCTTCGGAGTCGAGCGCGAAGAGCAAGCTCGCCACCGCCACCTCGATCATCCGATCGTCTGGCACCGCCGTGGTCATTCTCTGTAGCCAGAGACCGGGTGCCGCCAGCACCTTCCCGATCACGCCGCCCTCCCTGGCAGCTGCCAGCTTCAGCACCTCGTAGGCCACGCCTGCGATCAGCGGAATCAGCACGATGCGGGACACCACGAGCCAGACAAAGGTCGGCCCTGGCAGAAAGCTGAAGCTGCCGAGCAGGCTGAAGGTGACGATCGCCAGGATGAGCACGATCAGCAGGAAGCTGGTCCCACAGCGCGGATGCTCAGGACGGTAGCCACGGATCGAGGAGAGCTCGAGCGGGTCGCCCGCCTCGTATGCATGGATCGTCATGTGCTCTGCTCCGTGATAGGAGAACACCCTCCTGATCTCAGAAGACCTTCCGATGGCCCAGAGATACGCCAAGAAGAGGCCGATCCGAAGGATCGCCTCGACGACGTGAAACCACGGCGAGTCTGCTCCGAGCCCCAGCCACCCTGTGGCGGCCACGGGCAGGAGCATGAAGAGACCCGCGAACACCACCAGGGCTGCGGTCATCGAGAAAGCGATCTGCCGCGAGGACAGCGGCTCCTCGTCTTCGCCTGCCGCCTTCTGCGCCGACCAGGAGAGCGCGCGAAAGCCAAGCGTGAGTGACTCAGCCAGCACGAGAGCGCCCCTGACGAGCGGCACCCTGGCCCACCGGGACCTCGCGGAGAGACGCGGGAGCTCGTGGGATATCGCCTCGATGCGACCGCTCGGTGTCCGACATGCCACTGCCCAGCCCTGCTGAGCGCGCATCATCACACCCTCGAGAACGGCTTGTCCGCCGATCGTGGCTCCCGGGGGACGGCTCATGGGTGGCCCCTCCGCCCCCTATGCCTGGTCTGGGTCGTCCACCTCGGACTCGGCTGTCAACTCTGCTGGCAGATCGGGCCCTTCGACGGACTCCGATGCGGCGCTCGGCTGCTCGGTCTTCTTCTGGGACCTCGCTGCCCGCTGCTCCTCCGAGGTGAAGGAGGTCCGCCCATACCGGCGCTGGAAACGCTCGACTCTGCCGCCCGAGTCGACCAGCTTCTGCTTGCCCGTGAAGAACGGATGACATTCGTTGCACAACTCGACGTGGATCTCCGGCTTGGTCGCCCGGGTGACGAAGGTGTTCCCGCACGAGCAGGTCACGGTCGACTCGACGTATTCGGGATGGATTCCGGTCTTCATTCCCACCTCACACGGCGCTGTTCTTGGCCACTTGCGCCAGGAACTCGGCGTTGGATTTCGTCGCCTTGAGCTGGCTGATGAAGAGCTCCAGGCCGTTGTCAGCTGCCGTGCTGGCAAGGGCCATGAGCGCTCTCCGCAGCTTCCACACCTGCGACAGCTCGTTCTTGTCGAACAGCAGCTCCTCCCTCCGTGTTCCCGAAGCCGGGATGTCGAGTGCCGGGTAGATGCGGCGATCCGCCATCTTCCTGTCGAGGCGGAGCTCCATGTTCCCTGTGCCCTTGAACTCCTCGAAGATCACCTCGTCCATCTTGGATCCGGTCTCGACGAGGGCGGTTCCCAGTATCGTGAGACTTCCACCTTCCTCGATATTGCGGGCCGCCCCGAAGAAGCGTTTGGGTGGATAGAGAGCAGTCGAATCGACCCCACCGGACAGGATGCGCCCGCTGGCAGGCGTGGCCAGGTTGTGGGCTCTGGCCAGCCTGGTGATCGAGTCGAGGAGGATGACGACGTCTGTCCCCAACTCGACGAGACGCTTTGCCCTTTCTATCGCCAGGTCCGATACCTGCGTGTGCTCCTCGGCCGGTCTGTCGAAGGTCGAGTAGATCACCTCCCCCTTGACGGACCGCTGCATGTCGGTGACTTCCTCTGGCCTCTCGTCGACGAGCACAACCATCAGGTAGCACTCCGGGTTGTTGGTGGTCACCGACTGGGCAATCTCCTTGAGCACCGTGGTCTTGCCCGCCTTGGGCGGGGAGACGATGAGACCTCGCTGACCCTTGCCGATGGGCGCGATGAGATCGATGATCCTGGGCAGGATCTTCTGCGGCTCGTCTGTCAGCTCGAGCCTCAGCCTCTGGTCGGGAAAGAGCGGAGTGAGATCCTCGAAACGCGGACGGCGCCTGGCATCGTCGACCGAGACGCCATTCACCTTGTCGATCCTCGTCAGGGCTGCGAACTTCTCCTGGGATCGCGGCGGTCGGATCGGCCCGGACACCGTATCGCCCTTGCGGAGCCCGAACTTCCGGGTCTGGCTCGCCGAGACGTAGACGTCCTTCTCCCCGGGGACGTATCCCGTGCAACGAAGGAACCCGTAGCCCTCGGGCAGGATGTCCAAGATGCCGTGGCGCTCCTCGAGCTCGGACTCGTCGTAGTACTCCTGGCGGGGCCCTCCGCTCCCACCCCGACGTCTCCTCCTGCCCTGCCTGTTGCGATCGCCTTCCGATGACCTCGGCTCCTGCTTCTGCTCGTCGTCCTCGTCGCGGGGCTCCGAGCGCGGCTCGACGGTCTCGGGCAACTCGACAGGAGCAGGCTCCGACGTGGCCTCGAAACCGTCCGCGCTCAAGATGGCGTCGATCAGTTTGGCCTTCTGTATGTGGCG
>CAZKJJ010000067.1:0-9355 GCA_964553055.1 uncultured Acidimicrobiia bacterium | reverse complement strand
GGCTACATCGATCAGTGAGAGGACCGTCCGCTCGATGCGGGTGGCCATCTACGCTTGGCCACCATGGAGCTCGACCTCGATGGCAGACGAGCACAGGTGGACGTCGCCGGGTCCGGGCCCCCGATCCTGCTCGTTCACTCCCTCCTCACAGACGCGGCCGCCTTCGAGGCCTTGGTCCAACCGCTGGCCCTGAGACGCACGGTGTGCCGAGTCTCGCTTCCTGCCTTCGATGGGACAGCGCCGCTACCGGACCCGAGCATCGAGGACCTGGCCGACTTCCTCGCCGCTGTGATCGAGCAGCTCAGCCTTGGCACCTTCGAGGCGGTCCTCGGAAACGGGCTCGGCGGCTTTGCCTCGGTGGCCCTGGCTATGCGACATGGACACCTCATCGACAAGCTCATCGCCGCAAACTGCGGCGCCGTGTTCTCACCAGAGCGAGCAGAAGCCTTCGGGAGGATGAGCAGGCTCGTCGACGAGGGAGGGATGGACGCCGTCGCAGAGGTCGCGGTCGCTCGCATCTTCCCCGAGGCGTACCTCGCAGCCCACCTCGACGCGGCGGCTGAACGGAAGAACGTCCTTCTGCGGGTCGACCCTGGTGCGTTCTCGGCTGCTTGCCGGGCCCTGGCGGCAATGGACCTGAGACCAGGCCTTGGCGCGATCCGTCACCCGACCCTGGTCGTCATCGGCGCAGAAGACCAGACGACGCCTTCTGACATGGGAAGGCAGCTTGCCGCAGCCATACCGGACGCGAGGGAGGCCGTCCTCTCGGACTGCGGTCACTGCCCGCAGCTCCAGCAGCCTGCTGACCTACTGGACGCCGTGACCGAGTTCCTGGACGCCTAGAAGCTCCGCTCTCCCACGTCCGACATCCTGCCCAAGCCGACGCCTGCCACGATGAGCGTGAGCCCCACCACCACTGCAGCGGTGAGCTGCTCGTCCACGAGTACCACCGAAGAAAGCAGCCCGATGACGGGAACGGCCATCATCGCCAGGTTGGTGCTGATGGCTGGATGTCCCCTCAGCACGGTCAGCTGACCCCAGATGGCGAACCCGCTGGCCAGCGCTCCCTGGTAGACCACGATCGCCACGAGCTGGGGTGTCCACGAGATGGAAGGAATCCCCTCCAGGATGAGCGCCAAGGCCAGCATCGGGATGGACGCTGCCAGGACCTGCCAGGGAAGCAGTGCCAGGGGGCTCGACGTCCATCTGTGGTGTCGTACGTGCACGCTCACCGACGCCCCCATCACGGCTGCCACCAGCAACATGGCATGGCCGGCGATCATCCTCTGGTCGGTCCAGTCGATGCGAAGCGGATCGAAGACGAACAGGATCCCCACGATCCCCGTTGCCAGACCGGCCCAGCGGAGGCCGTTCATCCGCTCCCCGATGAACACGACGGCGATCGGGACGGTCCAGAGGGCAGCGGTCCATGCGAGGATGGAGGACCGACCAGGCGGAACGATCTGCAACGCCGTGAAGACGAGGATGAACATGAGCGCCAGCCTGAAGACCGCAACGGACAGGAGGATCGGATAGTCCTGGCGAGGCGGCCTCGAGAGACGACCGGTGACGAGCGCGAACAGAGAGAGCGTGATGGCAGCACCCAGCAGGCGCAGCGTCGCCATCCAGATCGGGGAGATGTCGCGCAGAGCGGTCGACATCAGCGGCCAGTTGAGTCCCAGAGTCAGCACCACCAGGGCCAGGAGCGGGTAGACGGCCTTCGGCTTGAGCACGGGAGGCGGCCCTCCCGGCTCTGCAGGAAGCCACAGGGCCGAGCGGACTCGCTGGCGGACCGTGCTTGGGGATCCCACGTCGCTTCCTCGTCGAGGGGGCCACGAGCCTACCGGGTAGGTCCCCGCTCCTGGACAAACAGCGACAGGACCGCGACTTGAATGCTCCCCCAGGAGGTGGTGTGGATGGAGAGGATCGGAGTCGTGGGACTCGGGATCATGGGCACTGCGTATGCGCGCAACCTGCTCGATGCAGGGTACGAGGTCGTGGGGTACGACATCTCGGTCGATCGCCTCAGGGCACACACTGCGTCTGGCGTGGACGCCGCGCGTTCGCCGGCAGCGGTTGCGGAACGCTGCGAGGCCGTCATCACCGCGCTGCCTTCGGTGAAGGCCCTCGAGGATGTCGTAGCCGACATCGCCGCGTCCTCACACCAGGGTCTGACCGTCGCTGAGATGAGCACCCTTCCCCTCGCCGCCAAGGAGTCAGCCCGGTCACAGCTGGAGCGCATAGGAGCGGTCATGGTCGACGCACCCGTCAGCGGCACGGGCCTCCAGGCTGCCGCCGCCGACATCGTCGTCTACGCGAGCGGGAACGCGGGAGGACTCGAGAAGATGTCTCCCGTGTTCGACGTGCTGGGAAAACGCACCTTCGACCTGGGGGCCTTCGGCAACGGGTCCAAGATGAAGTTCCTGGCCAACCTGCTGGTGTCCGTCCACAACCTCGCCACCGCCGAGGCGTTCGTCCTCGGCATGAAAGCGGGACTCGATCCCCAGCGCATCCTGGAGGTGCTCTCGGCAGGCGTCGGCAGCTCGCGCATCCTGGAGATCCGCGGGCCGATGATGGTCGCAGACCAGTACGAGCCTGCCGCCGCCAAACTGGAGATGTTCATCAAGGACGTCGACGTGATCGCCTCGTTCGGTAGGGACCTCGGGGTCGAGACGCCGCTCCTCGACAGGGCGGGGCAGGTCTATGAGGAGGCGGTGGCGGCCGGCCTGGGTGACCTGGACGCGGCTGCGCTCTGCAGGCTCCTCGAGGCGCGGGCAGGGATCACCCGCTAGCCAGGCGCGGCTGCCCTGGTCGCCTCCATGTGCTCGAACCTGGCGAGGATCTCAGCCTGGTGAATGGCGAAGTCCGGATCGGAGGCCAGGCAGGGGGATGGAAGGTCGATCTGCGTGTCCGCGAACACCTTCCCGTCGTGGGACATGGTGATGATCCGGTTGGACATCGGCACCGCTTCGCCTGCGTCGTGGGTCACGAAACAGGACGGTCTTCCGAGTCTCGTTCCACATCCCTTCGGTGACGGCCTCGGGCCGCGGCCGGGGGACTTCAGGTACGGGGCCATCAGCGAAAGTCGGCCACTGCCTGAGCGGTGCCCGAGAGGGAGGAAGCCACCATCGCCTCCATGACCGCTACGACCTCCAAGCCCTCCGCTCCGCCCGTCTCGGGCTGGGTCTCTCCCCTGATGGATCGGATGAACTCGTCGAGCTCGGCCACGACGGTGTCGAGCTGTTCGACGGGCTGCTCCGTAGGCGCCTGGTCGCCGATGTCCTGCGTGAGCATCCTGGTGCCGTCCTCCTTGGAGAAGACGGCTCCCCCGGTACCCCGCACGGTCAAGGTCGTCGCCCTCGGGACGACGAAGGACGTACCCAGGTAGCCGAGCGGCCCTGATGCGAACTCGACGACCACCATCGTGACGTCGTCGATCGGCGGATCATCGAGAAGGACCTTGGTGGAGGCGAAGACACGCTCGATCGGTCCCAACAGGTAGGTCATCGTGTCGATCATGTGCACGCCGAGGCTGGTCATGCCGCCCAAAGGGCTCTCTTCCCTGTCTGCCCTCCAGTAGCCAGGCGCGAACCGGAGCGCGTTCGAGATCGACTGGTTGGTCTCGATCATGACGACCGTCCCGAGCTCACCTGCCGTGATGCGGTCCTTGATGTGTCGCATGATCGGCTGCCTTCGCCGGTTGTGGCCCACCGCGAGGACCTTGCCCGCCTCTGCCATGGCCGCGATGCAGCGCTTGGCGTCCTTCACGGTCAGCGTCAACGGTTTCTCGACGAACACGTGCTTGCCAGCCGCGGCTGCCTCGAGGATGTATCCGGCGTGGGTGCTGTGCGGCGTGGCGATGAGCACGCCGTCGACGGTGGGGTCGGCCAGGACCTCTGTGTAGGTCTCGGCTTGGGCACATGCGTGCTTCCTTGCGAAGTCCTCGCGCCCCGATGCGCCCCTGGCGTAGGCGGTCACGATCTCTGCGCCGGCCTGCTTGGCCTTCTCGGCAAGCACATTTCCCCACCAGCCGAGACCGATCGAGGCGAGCCGCACCATCTCCACTGCTCTCCCTTCCATGCTCGCTCCGAACCTACCCGACCCGTGACCCGGCAGAGCCGGCGCCGACATCCCTCGTCCTGGCGGCGATGAAGTCGATCTCGATGCGCCACTCCGGCCTCGAGAGGCCCGAGATGTACATGAGCGTTGTGGCAGGCCTGTGATCGCCGAGCGCGGCCGCTCTCACCGCTCGAGCAGCAGGGGCATCCTCCCTGTCGATGAGCAGCATGTTGAGTTGGACGATGTCGGAGATGTCCATGTCTGCGGACGCCAGCACCGCATGGATGTTGCGCCAGACGAGCTCCGCCTGTGCCTCGATCCCTTCGGGGACGTTTCCTTCCTGGTCTGCGCCGACCTGACCCGCCCCGAACAGAAACCGAGCAGGCTCGTCGATCTCGATGCCGTGCGAGTAGGTGGCGAACGGAGGCGCCACTCCCGCAGGATTGTGAGCCTTCACCTCTACCTCCTCGGAATAGCCGAACCTAGCGCTCCCCCGCCTGCGAGGAACCTGCCCGTGCGCTCGTCGAGGCAGGTTCCGTCCTCGGTGATCAACTCCCCTCGGAGGTATGTGGCGATGGCCTTCCCATGAAAGGATCTGCCCTCGTATGGCGACCAGCCGGCCTTCGAGACGATGTCACGGTTGCGCACCGTCCAACGCAGCGTGGGGTCGACCAGGATCATATCGGCATCAGCCCCTGGTGCGAGATGCCCCTTCCGATGGTCGAGGCCATAGCGTCTGGCAGGGGCCTCCGCGTACAGGCGCACGACGTCCCTGAGGGCGATCCGACGGCCGAAGGCTGCATCGAGGAGGAACGGCAGGGTGGTGTCGAGGCCAGGCAAGCCGAACGGCGCCTCCCAGATGTCGCCGGCCAACTTCTGGTCGAGGGTCGAGGGTGCGTGGTCGGTCGAGAAGTGCGTGAGCACTCCCTCTCTGATCAGCCGCCACATGGCGTCCACGTCTTCGTCGGAACGTGCCCTCGCAGGCGGTGTGAACTTGCGCAGAGCCCCCCACCGGACGACGTCGTCCTCCCTGAGGGCGAAGTACTGGGGACATGCCTCAGCAGCAACGTCGGCGCCGTTGGCGCGCCCCTCGGAGATGAGCTTCCCCACCTCGGGAGTGCTGACATGAGCGATCGTCCCGCGGGCGCCTGTCCGAGCCAACAGGTCGACGACCATGCGCACGGCCACCTCCTCAGCCGCCCTGCTCCTCCACTCGACCAGCAGGCCGCCGTCCGTCCTGCCCAATGCCCTGAGACGCTGCTCTGCTTCCTCGGTGATGGCCTCGTCCTCACAGTGGATGAGGGAGGGCGCCCCGATGGCTGCCAGCTCGGTCAGGGCAGCGCTCAGCCCTGCTTCGTCGAGGCCGGGGACGCCGTGCGTCGTGCAGGTGAAGATCTTGAAGAACGTGACTCCCGCCTCCCACGACCCCGCCAGCGAGCCGAGGTCGTCCGGCCACGTGTGGGCAGCCAGCCCGAAGTCGACGTTGGAGCGCCCTTCAAGGTAGGCGACCTTCTCCCGCAGGTCGGAAGCGCTCCTGACAGGGTGAGCGTGCGTGTGCTCGACGATGGTCGTCACGCCTGCCGCCGCGGCGGCTCGGGTGCCCGTGGGGAAGTCTTCTCGCGCTGTCTGGCCAGGGTCCATCAGGTGAACGTGGCTGTCAACCATCCCCGGCAGCACGATCAAGCCGCTGACGTCGACTGAGCGGTCGGCAGGCCTGTCTTCTTCTGTGACCTGGACTATGCGGCCGTCGTCCACGTACACGTTGGCCCTCCGCTCCCCGACGGGTTCGACGACAGTGCCTCCCTTCAGCGCTAGCTCAACTCTCACGCTTGCTCCCTCTGAAGCCTGCCGGATGGTACGGGAGAGTGCCCGCCCCCCGGGCAGGTACCCTCCGTCCCTGTCATGACGGCAGGTGGTGAGAGGCTCAGGCCGCAGCTGGGTCGCGTCGATGTCGGTGATGAGGCGCCCGACTTCACGCTCCGGCGAACGTTCGATGAGTCTGTGACGCTCAGCCGTCTGCTCGCCTCGGGGCCCGTCGTGCTCGTGTTCTACGTGTTCGACTTCGGCGACTATTGAACGAGCGAGCTGTCCCAGTTGGGACGATATGCCGCGGACATCAGAGCGCTGGGGGCCGAGCCAGTGGCGGTGGCGGTGACGGCCACGTTCTCCCAGCAGGCATTCGCAAGGTCGCTCGGGGTCGACTTCGGGCTGCTGTCCGATTGGGAAGGAGAGGTATCTGCGGCCTACGGGGCCCGGTACGACATCTGGAAAGGACACAAGGGTCTCGCCAAGCGCTCCGTGTTCGTCATCGACCGATCCGGCGTCGTGCGGTTCCGCTGGCAGACGGAGGACGCCCTGGTGCTGCCAGACTTCGAGGACGTCATGAGAGCCGTCAGGGAAGTGGCCTCTCGCTAGGTGCTCAGTAGGGTCACCGACCCCGAGGCGCCATCCACTGCGGCCAGAAGGCGCCAGTTGACACTCAGGGTGTCGAGGGACTGGCCCGCCAGGCCTTCGAGGTCCACACCGCAGACGCTGGGGACGCCGAGCCACGAGGCGACCTCGAAGAGATGGGCGCCAGGGCTTCCCCCGATCGTGACGAGGCCCGCCGCGTCCCAGAGGAGCGGAGCCAGATTGTTGACCGGATACCGAGCAGCTACCACCTCACGCGGGCCGAACAGCTCGGCGTCGCCCTCGTCGCGGATGACCCGTATCCTCCCGGCGCCCCAGCCAGGAGCTGCGGCCATGCCCTGGCCGGCTATCCCCCGGCTCCTCACGATCCGATACAGCAGAGGCTCCCACCGTCCGACACCGAACCGGCGTTTCGGGTCGAGGCGAGCCCCAGCGACGATGCCTTGGAGCTCTGCGGTGTCGAGGTGGCCCAGCCACCCTGATGCAGGGATGGATCCTCGAAGCGCCAGCCCACTGGCCAGTGCCTCGACGAGCCCCAGCTGCCTGGCACATTGGGCAGCGTCGACCGTGGTGCTCGGAAGAAGCCGATCGAGCGAAGGGGCGGGCTCAGTCGACAGAGCTCGAAGGAGAGACCTGACGGAACGAGCTTCACCCGAGGGGCCGAGCAGCGAGATCCGGTCCCTGCACATCGCCAGTAGCAGGGCGGGATCCTCCTCCGAGGGACGGGCAGGGGAGGCGAGCGAGCGGAGTCCTGCGGCCCAGCTCAACACGAGCTCTTCGCCTGCCTCTCCCGGGTAGCTCGCCAGGAGGTAGGCCAGAACATCCAAGCGGGGGTCGTCCTCCGTCAAGGCCGAACTCGGAGGCTGGGTGGGGCTCTGTCCACCCCGAACGCCCGACTGCGCCTGCAGCAGCCACAGCCTCCCGTCCGACTGTGCCCACTCGATGTGGTCGCGGTCCAGCAGTTCTCTCACGTCGCGGCCGAGTCGCGCCACGGCTTCCACGAGAGGGCGTCCCAGCCGGGCCGAGGCGCCTGAGACCCCTGCTGTGGTCGCCATGATCAGCTCGCCACGCTCCCATCCGGAGACGATGGCCGCAGGCGGTCCTGCGATGCCTGCGATCGCCACCGTACCGGAAGGGTCCGCCTTGGCCACGCCTCCGTAGTCGGGACGAAGCTCGGGCTGGACGAGGACCCCCATCCCGACATCGGCGGGGGCTACACCGGCGGCTTCTCCTCTCCTGAGGGCATCCTGGGTGAACACGGAGGCCCAACACCCCTTGACCCCGTGGTGGACCTCTGAGGGCGCCATGTCCGCGTACGAGGCGAAGGCGCCTGCCCACGGCCCTCGTGATTCCACCACCGCAGAGGACCGGACCACCAGTCGGTCAGCCAGCTCTGCGCACCGCATGACGAGCTCCGACGCGAGACCGTCATCCAACGCAGCAGAGGTGATGCGCGTCCGCGCCAGCCCCGACCGGGGCAGATCGCCGGCCGCCTCCTCGATGCGAGACGCTGACTCGGCGACGGGAACCACCCACCCTGGCAGCACGGGAAGGCCATGCTGTCTGGCCCGCGCCAGACCGGAGGCCTTGGCACCGACAACTTCAGCGTCTGCGGCCCTCGGGTCGTCCAGCGAGAGGAGGCGGCCAGTGCGCGTCAGTCGACGACGATGATCTCGTGGGACTTGTACGTCGATACCAGTTGGTGTCCGGTCTCGGTGACGTACAGCATCTCCTCGAGGCGGACCCCGTAGTCGTGGAGCTTGCCATGCTGCGTCTCCAAGGCGAACGTCATGCCCGGCTGGATCTCGACGGGGTGATCGAGCGACCAGATCCTGGAGATCACGGGTGGGTCGTACTGGGCCAGGCCGAGCCCGTGCCCCCACAGGTTGGCAGCCGCCTGGTCCTCTTCCTCGTAGCCCCAGATCTCCTTTGCGGAAGGCCACTTGCTGGCCACGTCTGCTGTGGTGACACCAGGCCTCACGGCCTCGATCGAGTCCCACAGCCACTTGTGAGCCTCGTCGTAGGTGCGCTGCATCACGTCGGTCGGCTTTCCTCCAACGCAGTACGTCCTGTACACGCAGCTCTTGAAGCCGTTCCACGTCAGGGCAGCCAGATCGATGATGACGAGGTCACCCGGTCGGATGATGCGGTCAGAGAAGTTACGCCAGTTGGGCCAGGCGTTCGGACCGGACGAGACGATGACGTCCTCGACGTCCTCCATGCCTGGTATCGAGTAGAGCTTCTCGAAGCCGAACGCAGCCACCTCGTTCTCGGTGAGACCAGGCTTGATGAAGTTCGTGAACTCGTAGTGGACGAAGTCGCAGATCGAGCCGACCATCGAGAAGGCCTTGATCTCATCTGGGCTCTTGACGGCCCTTGCCTCCATCATCGCCGTCATCCCGTCCGTCCACGTGACGCCATGCTGCTCGAAGGCGCGGACCAGGTTGATGTCGATGAAGTCGACGCCCAAAGGCTTGTCCTGGACGCCTGCCGCCTCGAGATCGGACATCAGCGAACGCAGGAATTTGTCGACCTGCTGCTGGGAAGCAGGGCCCACCGCCCCCTTGATCCAGGCGTACGAGTAGCGGATGTTCTCCTTGGGGATCCACGGGTTGTGGACCTCGAGGTGGAAGCCGATGTCCCCCTGCTCGTAGACGATGGGCGGCTTGCCTGCGGTGAGGACGACGTACTTCAACCCCGGCTTGAGTCGGTTCCAGCCCGGTGTCAAGGTCGACGAGACGTACCGCATGTTCTCGTCGTAGAAGAGGAGGAGGGCACCGAGATCGTGCCGCTCCATGGCCTCGTGGGCCCGCTTCAGCCGCCACTCGCGGACCGCAGCCCAATTGATGCCTTCCTTCCAGTCGGTGTTGAGCACACCGAATGCTTC
>CAZKJJ010000066.1:0-9388 GCA_964553055.1 uncultured Acidimicrobiia bacterium | reverse complement strand
AAGGCCATCGATGGTCGTGATGTCGGCCTTTTGGGCCTGCACAGCCAGGACCGTGCAGGACTTGACGGGATCGCCGTCGAGCAGGATGGTGCAGGCGCCGCAGTAGGAGGTCTCGCATCCGACGTGCGTGCCTGTCAGCAGGAGATCGTCCCTCAGGAAGTCGACGAGGAGGCGCCGCGGTGGCACGTCCCCCTGCACGGGACGGCCGTTGACGGTGAGGCTCACCTGCATCGCAGCAGTTTCAGGTCTCGAGTCCCAAGTTTCAAGTCGTGACAGCTCATCCGACCGAGCGACGATCGAAGGTCGACGTGGGAGCTAGCCGAATCGATAGCCGACCGAGCGAATGGTGGTGATCCAGGCGGCTCGCGCCTCCCCGAGCTTGGCCCTCAGGCGACGCACGTGGACGTCGACCGTTCTTGCCCCACCGAAGTAGTCGTAACCCCAGACCCTCGAGAGCAGCTGTTCGCGGGTCCAGACCCTCCCTCGGTTGGAGAGGAAGTAGCGAAGCAGCTCGTACTCCATGTAGGTGAGGTCCATCGGACGTCCTCCCACCCTCGCCTGGTAGGTGGCAGTGTCGAGCACAAGGTCCCGATAGGTGAGCACCTCATGGGTCTCCTGGCCGCGGGCGAGCCTGCCAACTCGAACATGGAGCTCGTCAGGGTCGACCGGCGAGACCACGAAGTCCGCGATGAAGGGCGCCTCGGCCAGGGCTGGTAGCTGATCGGCTTCGACGACCGCCAGCACGGGGATACCGGTGTCCTCGGCCACGCGCACGGCCTCACGAAGCCTCCTGGCGGGCTCGGGGCGCAGGTCGACGATGAGGATCGACCATGCCTCGGCTGTCTCTGGTCGGATGTCGCCAGGCTCCTCGACCAGCTTGACGTCGAAGGCGGCCGCGAGGAGGCCTGGGAGCTCGTCATCCCCGGGCCAGCAGGCGACGAGCATCAGAGGAGGGGCAGGTACTCGGCCAGCTCGAAACGGGAGACGTGCTGCTGGTAGCGGTCCCACTCCTTCCGCTTGTTGCGGATGAACCAGTCGAACACGTGGTCGCCGAGCGCCTCGGCTACCAGCTCGGACCGCTCCATGTCGGCGAGTGCCTCGGCCAGCGTCTCAGGGAGGCGTGCGATCCTGGCCTCCGCCAGCTCGGATGGCGTCATCTCGAAGACATTATTCGACACTTCATCAGGGAGCGAAGCACCGTTCTCGATTCCCCAGATGCCGGCTGATAGCAGCACGGAGAAGGCCAGGTACGGGTTGCAGGCCGCGTCCGGGGCCCGATACTCGATCCTGGTGCTGGAGGTCTTCCCTTCCTTGATGGTCGGGACCCTGACGAGCGCCGACTGGTTGTTGTGAGCCCATGTGACGTATATCGGCGCCTCGAATCCCCTGACGAGCCGTTTGTACGAGTTCACCCACTGGTTGGTCACCGCGGTGATGGCCCTGGCGTGGGTGAGGAGGCCCGCGATGAAGCTCTCTGCCACCTTGGAGAGCCCGAGAGGCGATCCCTGCTCCCAGAAGGAGTTCCGGTCTCCCTCGAACAGCGACAGGTGCAGATGCATACCTGCGCCGTCGTGGCCCTCCAGGGGCTTGGGCATGAACGTGGCGTGGATTCCCTCCTCCAGCGCCACCTCCTTCACCGCCAGCCTGGCCGTCATCACGTCGTCCGCCATCGCCAGCGCGTCCGTGTAGCGGAGATCGATCTCGTGCTGGCTGGGCGCGACCTCGTGGTGCGAGGACTCGACCGGGATGCCGAGCGCCTCGAGATAGCTGATGGTCTTCCGCCTGTACTCGTGCGCGACATCGAGAGGCGTCAAGTCGAAGTACCCGCCTCGGTCCAGGACCTGAGGCTCCGGGCCCGAGTCGCCGAAGTAGAAGTACTCGAGCTCGGGTCCGACGTAGAACGTGTAGCCCAACTCCTGCGCCCTTCGCAGGTTCCTCTTGAGGACGAAGCGGGGATCTCCAGGAAAGGGCTGGCCGTCAGGCGTGTAGATGTCGCAGAACATGCGGGCGACCTGCTGCTCCTGCTGCCAAGGCAGTATCTGAAAGGTGGCAGCATCCGGCTTGGCGAGCATGTCCGCCTCCTGGAGTCTGGCGTAGCCGTCGATGGCGGAACCGTCGAACGTCATCCCTTCCTCGAACGCGACCTCCAGCTCGGGAGGGGTGATCGACACCGACTTGATGATGCCCTGGATGTCCGTGAACCAGAGACGTATGAACCGTATGCTCCGCTCTTCTACGGTACGGAGGACGTAATCGCTCTGTCGAGTCATGGAGGATCGAGACGCGTGGCCGGCATCAACCTAGGGCGGGAAACCGGTAGTTGGGAAGTCGGATTCGGGCTGGAAACACGATGTTCACAGACGAGCAACCAGGCCGAAACGGAGAGCTGAGAGCCTCCGTTGGTGGATAGAGGAGGAGAAGGTGCCATATCGGGCGGAGTACATCTGGATTGACGGCCTCGAGCCGACCAAGCACGTACGGTCCAAGACTCTGATCGTTCCCGACGGCGAGGAGCCGCCGATCTGGAGCTACGACGGCTCCAGCACCAACCAGGCACCTGGATCGGACTCGGACTGTGTCCTGCGCCCCGTGTTCGTCAGGCCCGACCCGATCAGAGGCGGCGAGAACCTGCTGGCGCTGTGTGAGGTCCTGAACACCGACTTCACGCCGCATGCCACGAACACGCGTGCCCCCGCCGTCGACGTGGCTGCCAAGTACGAGGACCAGGATCCGTGGTTCGGCGTCGAGCAGGAGTACACGTTCTTCAAGGATGGAAGGCCGCTCGGGTGGCCCGCAGGAGGCTTCCCTGCGCCTCAGGGGGGGTACTACTGCGGCGTCGGGGACGACGAAGTGTTCGGCAGGGAGGTGGTCGAGGCACACACGTCGGCCTGCCTCGAAGCGGGGCTTCGCATCAGTGGTACGAATGCCGAAGTGATGATGGGTCAGTGGGAGTTCCAGATCGGCCCATGTGGCCCAGTCGAGATCGGCGATCAGCTGTGGATGGCGAGGTGGCTGCTCTACAGGATCGGGGAGGAGTTCGACATCTCGGCCACTTTGGACCCAAAGCCCGTGCAGGGAGACTGGAACGGAGCGGGGGCCCATACCAACTTCTCGACCAAGGAGATGCGCGAGTCCTACGACGCGGTGATCGCGGCGGCAGAGGCGCTCGGCAAGAACCACGACTACCACATCGAGAACTACGGAGCGGGCATCGAGCGTCGGCTGACGGGACTCCACGAGACGGCGCCCTGGACCGAGTTCAACTACGGCGTATCTGACAGGGGCGCCTCGGTGAGGATCCCTTGGCATGTGGCCAAGAACGGCAAGGGCTATCTCGAGGATCGGCGTCCGAACGCCAATGCCGACCCTTACGTGGTGGCACGCCTGATCACGGAAACCTGCTGCGACGCCCTCAAACAGGAGTAGGGCGGTGTCAGCCGCCTACAGCCGTGATGGCGTTGTCTGCAGCCTGCGCTAGCTCGTCCACCGCGGCCAGGTAGTCCTCGACGGCTGCCCTTCGCAAGGACCCGTCGTCTGGGGCCCGTAGCCCTGCCAGGGAGTCCGTGGCTGCGGTCTCCATCCGGCCGGCTGCCTCCACCATGTTGGCGTGCTCCTGCGCTGCGACATCCGAGCCTGCGGGCGGGCCTGCCATCTGGCGAACGCTCTCGGCAAAGGCCTGCGTGTCCTCCAGGACTTCCGTGAACGCTGCCTCGGTCTCCGCGAAGGTGACGCCTGTCGTCGCCCTGTTCTCCCAGTCGTCGTTCGCTCTGGCGAGGCGCACCTGGAGCTCATCGGCCTCGGTCTGCTTGGCGAGGACCTCGGTGACGTAGGCCTCGGCTCCCTCCGCAGGAGGGCTCGTGGTCGTCGCCGAGGCAGCGGTGGTCGGCGTTGCGCCAGGCGATGTCGTCGTGGTCGCTGCTATGGGCGTCGTGGTCGAAGTGGGCGTCTCCTCAGAAGCATCGAGGGTCTGCACGAAGAAGTACGTGAAACCGACCATCCCGATGATGACGATGGGAAGGATCCAACGCCCGGGTCTTGGATCCTCGTTGCGCGCCATGGCGCTCAGAACGTTAGTCACGAGGTCGTGGTTCCCCATGAAGCACGAGGGGCTTGAAGGGCGCCCTGCAGCGAGATACGTTGCGACGGTCCTCCGCCTTCCCGCCGAAGGAAGCCGTGGAAGAGGAGCCTGAGCACTTCGAGCGCATTCCGTGGACCGCGCTGAGGGAGGAAGCCAGGGCAGCGCGGCCCTGGGCGACCTACGCCGTGATCGGCGCCATCATCCTCGCGGCGCTGGTGTTCGCCTTCACGAGGGGAGGCGCGGTAGCACCCACCGTGACACTCCCACCCCAGGAACCACAGGCGGATGCTCCCGTCGTGACGCCATTGCCTCTCCCTCAGGAGTCTGTCCTCCCCCCCGAGCTCTACTCCGAGGCCGACCTGATGGCTGCCGCCCCTCAGCAGGACAGGGAGGAGGCCGCCGCAAGGGCTGAGTGGTTCGTCAGGGACTTCTTCACCACCTCAGCCGAAGGGAGCAGCGATGGGCAGAGCCGCCACCTTCCACCCGGTGCGGAGTCGCCCGAAGGAGGCTTCAGCTACGTCGAGTGGGCTCGAACGATCCATGTCGCCGATGGCCCGGAAGGCGCCCTCGAGGCCCTGGTGGTCTTCGAAGCCCTCGGTCTCGAGGGCGACGGCTACCGGATTCTGCCAGTGCGGGCAGTACGGGTGCTCCTGACCCGAACGACCGAAGGAGGGCTCGCCATCGCCGACTTGCCCGTCCCGGCCCCTGTTCCTTTCCAGGTTGCCGAGATGTCTCTCCGAACGCCCGCCGAGGCCCCTGCCGAGACCCTGGAGCAGGGCAGCGAGATGGCGGCGATGTGGGGCGGGGAGGCGAGGCTGCTCTCCTCGAGCGTCCTTCAGGGGCGCTGGAGGTTGGTCTTCGCGGTCCAGGACGAGGTGGGGAACCGGTGGCCGGTCGCGGTCTGGGTAGAGGGGCCTGGGGCCTGAGGGCCACCGCGGGTACCATTCCCGCGGTGAACCGCTTGGACACGCTGGGGCGGCCGCTCCGGGACCTGAGGATCTCCGTCACCGATCGGTGCAACTTCAGGTGCCGGTACTGCATGCCAAAGGAGATCTTCGGAAGGGACTACGCCTTCCTACCGCGCAGCGAGTTGCTGACCTTCGAGGAGATCGCCCGCCTCGCGGGACTCTTCCAGCAGTTCGGCATTGCCAAAGTCCGGCTGACGGGAGGCGAACCGCTCCTGCGGCGGGGGCTCGACAGGCTCGTGGCGATGCTGGCTTCGCTCCGGATTCCGGACATCACGCTGACGACCAACGGCTCCCTCTTGGAACGCAGGGCCGAGACCCTCGCCGCGGCAGGGCTGAGCAGGGTGACCGTGAGCCTCGATTCACTCGAAGACGAGGTCTTCAGGGCGATGAACGACGTCGACTTCCCCGTCGAGGGGGTGCTCGAGGCGATCGACGCAGCGGCAAGGGCCGGCCTCACACCCGTCAAGATCAACGCGGTCGTCAAGCGAGGCATGAACGAGAGCGCGCTGGTCCCGATGATCGACCGGTTCAGGGGCACTGGTCACGTCGTTCGATTCATCGAGTACATGGACGTCGGCTCGACCAACGGCTGGCGTCTCGACGACGTCGTGCCCGCAGCCGAGATGCTCGATCGGATCGCGGGAGCGTTCTCGATAGAGCCCGTCGCTCCTGCCTACGAGGGGGAGGTGGCGACCCGCTGGCGGCTCAGAGACGGCTCTGCGGAGTTCGGGATCATCGCCTCGGTCTCGCAGCCGTTCTGCGGAGACTGCACGAGGGTGAGGCTGTCCGCCGAGGGCTCTATGTACACGTGCCTGTTCGCCTCCTCTGGCACAGACCTCCGGACCCCGCTCCGCAGTGGCGCTTCGGATCACGAGCTCATCGAAACGATCGCGGGCGTATGGTCACGACGATCCGACCGCTACTCCGAGATACGATCGTCACAGACGCTGAGCATGCCCAAAGTCGAGATGAGCTACATAGGCGGTTGAGCGCGCGCGTGCCCAGGCGTCACGAGCCGAACTCAGCGGAGAGAATCCCCGCCGCGGCTTGCTCGATCTCGTCCCATGTTCCCTCGGGAGTCTTCGTAACGGTCACGAAGTCAGCGACGAGGAAGATGCTGGCGACGCCCTCGAGTTGGAGGAGGGCGTCCACCCAGGCGCTGCCTGCCTCCTGGCCCGCCAGATGGGTGGCAGGGCCTCCCACCTCCTTGCCCACAGAGAACTTGACAGCGTTCGGGTTCGGGGTCTGCTCGGCTCGGATCGCCATGTACGGATCGTAGTGGCGTGACGCTCGGCGTCGACGTGGGTGGGACGTTCACGGACCTCGCTCACTGGGATGGGAGCTCGCTCACCATACGCAAGGTCCTCACGACGACCAGACAAGCCAGAGGCGTCCTCGAGGGGGCGAGGATGCTGCTGGCAGGCAAGAAGGCGGATCGGTTCCTGCACGGTACGACGGTGGCCACCAACGCAGTTCTCGAGGGGAGCGGTGCCACGGTGGCCCTCATCACGTCGGCAGGGCTGGAGGACGTCCTCGAGATCGGCAGGCAGGATCGGCCCTCCCTCTACGACCCGATGATCGACCGTCCAGACCCGCTGGTCGGACGCGATCTTCGCTTTGCCGTCCAGACTCCTGACAGGGATGGAGGATTGCCGCTCGACGAGCTAGCCGCGGCGCTCAGGGAGAAGACTCCCGAGGCCGTGGCCATCTCGCTGCTGTACGGCTACACCATGAGAGACGAGGAAAGGGCGATCAGAGCTGCGACCGAAACTGCGTTGCCGGGCGTTCCAGTGTCTCTGTCCGCAGACACCTCACCCGAGTTCAGGGAATACGAGCGGACATCGACCACGGTGCTCAACGCCTATCTGTCGCCCCTCATGGCGGGCTACCTCGACGAGCTCACTCAGGGCGTCGCGGCCTTGGCTCCTGGCGTGATGGTGATGCGCTCCTCAGGAGGGTTGATCGACGCTCAGGCGGCACGTTCCTTGCCGGCGGCTGTCCTCCTCTCAGGACCCGCCGGCGGCGCCGTTGCCGCGGCCGCCGTGGGAGGCGCCCACGGCATCACGAGCCTCATCTCCTTTGACATGGGAGGCACTTCCACAGACGTGTGCAGAATCGAACACGGAAGGCCCCAGCTCTCGTACGAGCGCGCCGTAGGTGGCCACCCATGCCGTCTTCCATCCGTCGCCATCCACACCGTCGGGGCAGGAGGAGGCTCCATCGCCTGGGTGGACGCCGGTGGTGCCCTCCGTGTGGGCCCTCGGTCTGCAGGGTCGCGTCCCGGCCCTGCTTCGTATGGAGGCGGAGGAACGTCGGCCACGGTCACGGACGCCCATGTGCTGCTGGGGAGGATCGGGTCTGTGACCAGGCTGGGAGGTGAGGTGACCGTCGACGTCGGCGCTGCGGCTACTGCGATCGACTCGATCGCCGAGGCGACAGCCCTGGCTCCGCATGAGGCCTCAGGGGGGGTGATCGAGGTCGCAGACACTCGCATGGAGCGAGCCATCAGACACGTCTCGATCGAGGAAGGCGCAGATCCCCGAGGAGCCTGGCTCGTCGCGTTCGGAGGCGCAGGTGGGCTACATGCCACGTCCCTGGCGAAACGTTTCGAGATGCAGGGTGTGATCGTGCCCGCACATGCAGGCGTGCTGTCGGCAGTGGGACTCCTGCTGAGCCCCTTGAGGGCGGATGCCGCCAGGTCTCTGGACGACCCGAGAGCAGGGATGTCGGTGGTTCACGATGCAGCGGACGAGCTGATCAGATCGGTCGTCACCATGTTGGTGGGAATGGGGGGAGTGCAGGACGAGACGAGGCGGATCGCCGAGATCCGATATGTCGGACAGTCACACGAGACAGCGGTCCCCTTGGCAGAAGAGGACCAATGGGATGACCTGGCGGTGAGGTTCCATGCGGAGCACCAGCGCAGGAATGGATTCTCCCGTCCTTCCGATCCGATAGAGGTCGTGACAGTCCGCGCCGAGGCTCTGTCGAAGCCTGCCCTCACCTGGGATGCGCTGACCTGGGTGCCCGAGACAGGGGCGTCGGCAACTGGTTCGAGAACGGTGGTCGGGCGAGACGGGCGAGCAGCAGAGGCTGCGGTTCACTGGCGGCCACGGCTGCGGCCCGGCGATGAGCTCGTGGGCCCGACCGTCATCGAGGAGCAGGACGCAACGACCTACCTGGAGCGTGGGGACCGCGCACGCGTCCTCGATGACGGTTCGATCGAGGTGCAGTGGTGACGGTCTCGGCCATCGATCTCGAGGTGACGCGTACACGTCTGTCGTCCATCGCTGACGAGATGGGTCTCGTGCTCAGACGAACGGCCTTCTCACCCAACATCAAGGAGCGAGCCGACTGCTCGGCGGCCGTCTTCATGCCGTCCGGGGAGATGTTGGCCCAGGCCGAGCACATCCCTGTCCACTTGGGGTCGATGCCTGCCTCGGTGGCCGCAGTCCTCGACAGCTACGGAGGCGACGTCGCCGAGGCCCTCCAATTCGCGGTGAACGATCCGTACTTCGGCGGCACTCACCTCAACGACCTCACCCTCGTCCGCCCTGTCCACCACAACGGCCGGCTGATCGCCTGGGTCGCCAACAGGGCCCACCACGCAGACGTTGGAGGAGAGGCGCCAGGGTCGATGCCCGCTCACGCTGAGACGGTGGACGAGGAGGGCATCAGGGTCCCGCCGACTCCTGCCGTCGATGCAGGAGAGTGGCTGGAAGGGTTCGTCTCGCCTTTCGTCGGCGCTACCCGCACCCCAGACGAGCGGCTTGGCGACCTCTCTGCGCAGCTCGGGGCCAACGAGATCGGGGCGCGCAGGATGCAGGAGCTGGCCCAGGAGCTGGGAGGCGGGAGCCTCGAGACCTTGGCGATGGCGCTGCTCGACTACTCGGAGCGAAGGATGCGATCAGCACTGCAGGCGCTGCCGGACGGCGAGTACCGATTCGAGGACTGGATGGAATGGCGAGAGGACGACCTGCCGATCCGGGTTACCGTGCACCTGGAAGGAGATGGCCTCACGGCTGACTTCGCGGGCACTGCAGCGCAGGTGGCGGGAAACATCAACGCAGTCGAGGCCGTGACCCGGTCGTGTCTGTACTTCGCGGTGAGGGTCGCCACCGATCCTGGGATTCCGGCCAACGGGGGCAGCTACCGATCGCTTCGCCTCGTGGCGCCCCAGGGCTCGCTCGTCAACCCGAATGCTCCGGCAGCTGTGGCCGCCGGCAACGTGGAGACGAGCCAGCGGATAGCAGACGTGCTCCTCGGGGCACTTGCCCAAGCTGCACCAGGCAGAGTTCCGGCCGCTTCACAAGGGACCATGAACAATGTCCTGATCGGCTCG
>CAZKJJ010000065.1:0-9430 GCA_964553055.1 uncultured Acidimicrobiia bacterium | reverse complement strand
ACGTCCGTGGCGAGGTCATCCTGGACGGCGGTGACATCACGGAGGCGAAGACCTCGGCGATCGTCGAACAGGGGATCTCGATGGTCCCCGAGAACAGGCGGCTGTTCAAGCGGATGACCGTCAAGGAGAATCTCGAGATCGGCGCCTACATGCGAGGCAACGAGGATGACCTCGACGAGGACTACGAGCGCATCTTCGAGCTGTTCCCGAGGGTGAAGGAACGCATCAACCAGAAGGCGGGCACACTGTCGGGAGGCGAACAGCAGATGGTGGCGGTCGGTCGAGCCTTGATGGCCAGACCCAAGGTGCTGCTGATGGACGAGCCGTCGATGGGGCTGGCACCGGTGCTGGTGGCACAGAACTTCGAGATCATCAAAGCGATCAACGAGGCAGGCACGACCGTGTTCGTGGTCGAGCAGAACGCCAACATGGCGCTGTCGATAGCAGACAGGGGGTACGTGCTCCAGACAGGGCAGATCGTTCTGGCGGACTCGGCGGCCGGCCTGCTGGCCAATCCGCAGATGCGCCAGGCCTACCTGGGTGAGGTGGACTGAAGTCCACCTCACCCAGGGGTCGATCAGCTCCGTTCTGCCAGCGTGGCCGTGAGCGTCAGCTCTTCGCCCGCCCGGACCACCTGGATGGTGACATGGTCCCCAGGCGACGTTCCGCCCACGAGGCCTGCGAGGGCCGCGAAGCTGTCGACAGGTTGGTCGTTGAGCGTCACGATGAGGTCGCCGACCTGAATCCCTGCTTCGTCGGCGGCCGAGCCATCGACCACACCGGTGACGAGGGCGCCGGCCCTGCCGAGCTCGGGGTCGGTTCCTGTCACACCGAGGAACGCTCCTCTGATCTCCTCACCAGACACCAGCCGCTCTGCGACGGAGACAGCCGTGTCGATGGGGATGGCGAATCCGATCCCGTCATTGCCGCCGGAAAGGCTGAAGATGGCGTCGTTGACGCCGATGACCTCGCCCTGCCGGTTCGCCAGCGCCCCTCCTGAGTTACCAGGGTTGATGGCAGCGTCCGTCTGGATCATGGTCCGGACCCTGCCGTCCTGTCCTGGGATGGGCTCGGCAACGGCGGAGATGATTCCCGAAGTCACGGAGCCCTTGAGTCCGAAGGGGCTCCCGATGGCGATGGCCATTTGGCCCACGTGCAGCTCCTGACCCAGGGCCAGCGGGGCAGCAGGGAGGCCCGTCCTGTCGACGCTCACCACGGCCACATCGCTCAGCGGGTCGACACCGACGACGGTCCCCTCGAGTCGGGTTCCGTCCGAGAGCACGACCGCTACGGTTTCTGCGTTCTCGACGACGTGGGCGGCTGTGAGTATCAGGCCTGCCTCGTCGTAGATGACGCCTGAGCCCAGCCCGAGGCCGGTCTGGAGCTCGACGACAGAAGGAGCGAGCGAAGCGGCCACCGCGGCCACCGGCTCCTCGCCTGC
The DNA here is from genome assembly GCA_964553055.1 of uncultured Acidimicrobiia bacterium. Taxonomy (GTDB): domain Bacteria; phylum Actinomycetota; class Acidimicrobiia; order Spongiisociales; family CAZKJJ01; genus CAZKJJ01. The sequence goes on along the minus strand of CAZKJJ010000065.1, from coordinate 7,989 downwards.
CGGGAGCGTGGCAGGAGGCGCGGCTACGTTCGCCTCCGTCTCCACGGTCGCCTCGGAGGCGGACCCTCCAGCGGCCAAGCCAACCAGGAAGCCTGCGAGGGGAAGCACCAGCAGGGCGAGGGCCACGGCCACGTACCATCCCCACCGCCGAGGCCGTCTCGGCTCGGGAGAGATCTCCTGATGGTCGGCGAGTTCGGCGTCTGTCTGAGTCGAAAGCTGAGTCATCGGTCGTCCTCCTCTGCAGCGTTCGACTGTCCAAACGAAGCAGCTCTCCCGATCGTTGCTAAGAATCAGATGAGATTCGGTCGCTCTCGACTCAGCCTGCGGCCGCCTTGGCAGCAGCGAAGTGAAAGAGCAGGTTGGCAGCCAAGATCACCGTCTGATCGTTGAGATCGGTCATCGGGTTGACCTCGTTCAGGCACATGCCGTCGACATGAGGCGCCAGTGCGACGACGAGGTCGAGGACCTGGCGTGACGTGAGCCCACCAGGCTCGTGCCACCCGACGCCTGGCGCATGCGCCGGGTCGAAGACGTCGGCGTCGATCGCCAGGAACGCATGGTCGGCGACCGCGCTCGCTCCGATGATCTGCCGAGAGGTCTCAGGCACTCCCTGGGCGTGGACACGGGTGGCTGGGATCTCCGTCAGGCCGACGTCGCTGCTGAACGCCTTGGACCCAGGGAAGTTGAAGTTTCGCGTGCCGACCTGCACACTGGCAGAAGGATCGACCCGCGCCAGCTCGAGGGCCCGCCTCATCCCACTCGAGTGGCTCTGCCTTCCCTGCTGCGGTGACTCGTCCAGAAGGTCGAGGTGGGCATCGAGATGGATGATCGCCCAGCTTCCTTCGAGGGCGTCATGCGCGCCCGCGGCTGCAGGCGCCAGGATCGAGTCGTCGCCCCCGACGACGAGCGGGCAGCGCCCTGCCTCGGCCTCCTGGCGCGTCGCAGACCTGACCGCAGCAAACGTGGCCGACGTGTCGTGAGCGACCACTGCCACGTTGCCTGCATCGCGGATCGCCTCACCTGACAGGGAGACGATCTCCTCTCGATCGACCCAGTAGATCCGACCGTCCTGGACTCTCCTGCGCATCCAATCGAGATGGCGCCTGATCGCGTCCGGTGCGTACCGTGCTCCTGGCCATCCGAGCGACGCTTCCCCATCGAAAGGGACGCCGATGTACGAACAGGCCGCCACCCGCTGAGAATACGCGCCCTGAGAACACAGTCGGCGTTAGCCTTCCCTCAGGGCATGACTCTCGAGATCTGTGCGACGGATGCCTACGCCCGCGCGGTCGACGCTGTCGTCACCGACGTCGGCCCTGAAGGCGTGGTACTCGACCGTACCGTCTTCTACGCCCGAGGAGGGGGACAGCCTGGCGACAAGGGGGCGTTGACGTGGGATGGGGGCAACTGCGCGGTGACCGACACGGTCCGGCGCTCAGGGACTCCGCTGCACACGGTCGAGGGCACTCCGCCCCTTCGGGGAACAGCCGTCAGGGGAGAGATCGACTGGGACCGGAGGCATCTCTTGATGCGGACGCACACGGCGCTGCATGCCCTCACCGCGGTGATCTGGAGAGACTTCGACGCCAAGGTGACCGGCGGGAACATGGAGCCGGGCGCGGCCCGCATGGACTTCGAGCTGGCTTCGATCTCGGTGGCGTTCGGCCAAGAGGTGGAGACCCAGCTCAACGCCGAGCTGGCGAAGGACTACTCGGTGGAGGTGCGATTCCTTCCCAGGGAGGAAGCGCTGTCGGATCCGGACCTCATCCGCACCAAGGTGAATCTCCTCCCTGACCACGTCGATCCGATCAGGGTCATCGACATCGTGGGCCTCGACAAGCAGGCAGACGGCGGCACGCACGTGCGGTCAACGGGCGAAGTCGGTCGGGTGCTCGTCACCAAGACCGAGAGCAAGGGGAAGGCCAACAAGAGGATCAGGATCGAGATCGCTTGATCGACTTCCTCCTGGGACTCGCGTTCGCCGCGTTGATCATCAGAGGATGGATGCGGGGGTTCGTCCGCGAGAGCATGGATCTCGTCGGGATGGTGGTCGGCATCGCCATAGGATTCCGACTCAGCGGGCCGGCGGGGGCGTTCCTGGCCGACCGGTTCGGGTTCTCGCCAGAGCTGGCCAGTGTGATGGCGGGCGTCGCCATCTTCCTGATCGTCGGGGTGGGAGCTTCACTCGCTGCTCGGTGGTTGTCGCGCATCGCCAACCTTCCAGGGCTGCGCCTCGGCAACAAGGCGTTGGGATCTGTCGTGGCCCTGGCCTGGGGCGTGTTCCTGGCGATCCTCGTGCTCTCCGTTGCGGTTGCCCTCCCTCTCCCTTCCTCCATCGACCAGCAGGTCGAGAGCTCGACCATCGCCAGACAGCTGACCGATCCTGTCGGGTTGCCACAGACGGCGTTCCACGCTCTGGCGGGCGACGCCGTGCTGGAAGCGGTGGTCAACCTCGAGCAGCTTCTCGACGCCGAGAAGATCATCCTCCAGGAGAACGAGTCCTATCAGCTCGTTCCTGTCGAAGCGGCTGAGCTGAGGGCCAGGCCCGAGGCGGCCGAGGACATCTTCGAGAGGGTCAACCTCGCCAGGATCGAGGCCGATCTCGATCCCCTGCAATGGTCTGAAGGCCTGGCCCAGGTCGGTGAGGCGTATGCCCTCGAGATGTACACCAGAGGTTTCTTCGGTCACGACTCACCGGAGACCGGAGACGTGCGCGACAGGATGGGCAGTTCGGGGATTCCTTTCGTCCTGGTAGGGGAGAACCTGGCGCTGGCTCCCACGACCGAGACCGTGCACGAGGGGTTGATGTCATCCGAAGGGCACCGCGCCAACATCTTGGGGATCGACTTCACCAAGGTGGGTATCGGCGTGATCTCGGGTCCCCTCGGGCTGATGGTGGTGCAAGTCTTTGCCAGGTGAGGAATGCGGGCCGCCCTGAGCCCGAGGTTTCCTGGGTCGTTGGTGACCAACAGTGGGTCTCCCAAGGCCCGAGGTGCCCACTGATGCTTGGTATCTAGCCTGGTGCCGGTGGACACCGCATCGAAACGCCTGGCAGAAGAGCTCGTGGCCGCCTACCGCCCCTACGTTCTCGATCGCGTCAGGGAGCGCACCGTGCCGCTTCCGAGCGGACTCGAGGAGGCGCTCGCAGAAGGAGAGCGTTGGCTCGAACGCAGCCTCATGGAACTTCTGACGGCACCATACGCGCAGCAGCGCAGGACTCCCTTCGAGCTGTTCCAAGAGGCCATGAGCTTCCCGACCCAGGTGCTGAGCGACGCAGGCGCGTCACCGGTCGATCGCGACCCGGTCGAGGTCAACGCGCTTCCGGGCGACCTGTTCGGACTGGCTCCCGCAGCCGCCTCTCGGCTGGGGGAACCAGCATGGCGCGCCCAGTTGGAGTGGGGGGCGTCCAAGGCCCAAGCCCTCGCAGGGGCCCGCCGGGTGGCGATCGTCTCGGGGAACCTCATCGACAGGAGCCGAATCGAGGCCCGCGTACGCGCCGCGGGATGGACCCCGGTGGGATGGAACGAGGAGGCTCAGCTCGGCGTGGTCGACCTCTCCTCCGCGGATGCGGTGCAAGCCATCGAGAGGCTCATCGAGCGAGGAGCGCGGGTGGTTGGCTTCGGTCCACATGTCGACGTGGATGACCTGGAAAGGGCTGAAAAGCTGGGAGCTGAGGCCCTGAGCCGGTCCCGGTTCTTCTCAACCCTCGACGAGCTCTTCGCGTCCTGACTCGTAGACCTGGTCAGGTACCAGGACGATCCTGCCAAAGGTGGCCATGTCGCCCAGGCGTTGGTGAGCCGAAGCTGCTGCGGAGAGGGGAAGAATCGAGTCGATGACGGGGTGGAAGGTGCCCTCGGCCACCAGGCGAAGGATCTCCGTCATGACCTCGGCTTCGATGGCCCCTGCTGACCCCACGATCGTCACCTCCTTGGAAATGAGGGCCTGGGCGTCGAGCTCAGCGAGCTTTCCTGAGAGGGTTCCCACGCAGACGATCCTTCCGTGGGGCTCCAGCATGGCCACGGACTCCCGAAGCGTGTCCTTGCCAACGAGGTCCAGGATGAGCGAAGCACGGCTTCCTCCGAAGGCGGTGACCACGCGATCTCCGAGGTCGGGTGCGGATCGGGAGATGACGCGATGCGCACCGAGTGACATCAGCCTGGTCGCCTTGTTCCCGCTCGAGATGGCAACGACGGTTGCTCCGCGCCAACGAGCGATCTGCACTGCAGCCGAGCCCACGCCGCTCGAGGCGGCGCTGATCAGCACTCGCTCCCTGGCCCCGAAGAACCGGGAAGCTCCGAGGCCGCCATCGACGAGCAGAGCTCGCCAGGCGCTCGAGAACGGGCGTCCTACTGCGGCCGCGGCCACGAAGCTCACCCCTGCTGGCATGGGGTACAGATCCCCCGCGGAAGCGGTGAGAAAGTCCGCGTAGGTGCCGCTTCGATCCCTGCCGAGCCGGTCTGAGGACGCCAGAACATGGTCGCCAACTGAGAAGCGATCGCTTCTGGTATCTCTGACGAGCCCCGCTGCTTCGCCTCCGGGGATGTGAGGGAGCGGTCCGGCAGGCACCGTCCCTTCTCGAATGAGGAGGTCGGTGTGTGAGACCGAAACCGCGCGCACTTCCAGCAGGACCTCCCCGGGCCCTGGAACGGGGCGATCGACGCGCTGCGGTCGGAGCACCTTCGGTCCCCCGGTCCGGTGCATGACCACAGCGCTCATTGGTGCAGGCACCATCTTCAGTCTACGGATCGCCCTCACCGTGCACGCGTTACCTGAGGCGCCCCCTCGAGGCGGACAGCTCTCGCAGCCCCGCCGCCCTCGCCGCCGAGAACGGCGATCCCCTCACTGGTAGGTTGCCGCCATGCCGCAACCGTCGCTCGGGGACATCAACGTCCTGTGCGTGAACCTCGAGCAGAGTCTCGCGTTCTATCGCGACGCTCTCGGCCTCCGAGAACTGGACAGGGAAGCCGGAGCCGTCCCGCCTCACGTTCGGTGGAGGGGCCACGCTGCTGCTACATCCCAATCGCTGCCCGGGCGAGCCCGACGGAAGGCTATCCGAAGGAGGCGGTGATCGGATTCGACGTCATCGTTGACGACGTCGACGCGACGGTAACCCGACTCGAAGCGGCCGGCGGTGTCCGGATCGTACAGCTCGGCGATGCGAGGTCATGGGCAGTGCGTGACCCCGACGGCAATGTGATCGAGGTCATCCAACGCTCAGCGGAGCCCACATGACGTCAGGCACTCAGCTCTCGCCGGTTCCTCACCGCCGAGAGCAATTCCTGGAACGACGCCTGAACGGCATCGACGAACGCATCGATGTCGGGAACGAGATCCCAGTCTGCGTTGAAGCCCCAGTCCAGGCTCCCCGCGTAGCTGAACAACGCCACGGAGAGTCCGTGGCTTCTCCACAGACCGACGAACGGGTACTGGACCTCGAGCTTCGACTCCATGAGGTAGAGAGGAAACTGAGGCCCCGGCACGTTGGTGACGGTCATGTTGAAAGGTCGGACGTTCGTGGCGAGGCGGGCCGCGAGCGACACCAGTGTGGCAGGCGCACCTGAGCTCATCTGGATGATGGTCGATGCGCCGAGAGCCTGGTTCGTCTCCTTGAGATGGATAGTTTCTGCTGAGATCCTTCGCAGCCTGGCTACCGGGTCTGGCTCGCCCAGCGGCATGGGGATGAGCCACATGGCCAATTGGTTCCCCATGTGTCTCTGCGTGTCCTTGGTCCTGACCGAGACCGGTGCCATCACCCGGTAGTCGAGGCCCTCCACGGGAAAACCGCGTTGCTCCTCGAGGAAGCTCCTGACCGCCCCGGCCACGATCGCCAGGACCACATCGTTGACGGTCCCTCCAACTCTGTTCTTGATCTCCTTGACCTCCACGAGGTCCATTCCCAGCCATGCCAGCCTTCTGTTCGGCCCGATCTCCTGGTTGATCGGCGTCCTCGAGGCCTGGGAGAGCCAGCCTGAGCCGAGGCTCTGACGGGCGGCACGCAGTCGAGTGCCCGTCTCTGTCATCCGCTCGGAGACGGCTTCGGGAAGGGACCGAACGCCACGGACGCTATCCACCAACCGGCGCATGCGGCGGCCTGCCTCGGCTGCGAACAGCTGCTCAGCTGAAGGGGCGGGGCGCGGCTCCCAAGGGGCCGGATCGGGAATCTCGTCCGATGGCTCGAACCCGAAGGCCACTCCCATCAGCTCGACGCCTGCGATGCCGTCGATCATGGCGTGGTGAACCTTGTTGACCAGCGCGACCCTGTCACCTTCGAGCCCCTCTATCACCCACAGCTCCCACAACGGCTTTCGCAGGTCGAGCTTTTGCGAGACGATGCGGGAGGCCATCCGACGGAGCTGTTGCTCTGAGCCGGGTCGAGGCAGGCTCATGTGCCTGATGTGGTAGTCGAGCTCGAACCGGTCGTCGTCTACCCATACGGGATGGCGCTCGAGAGGCACCCACTGGAGGCGCTGCCGGTACCGGGGTATATGAGCGAGCCGGGAGGCGAAGAAGGCCCTGATCCGGTCGATGTCGATGCCGGCATCGTCGTTCAGCAGAGGCTTGGCGTCGAAGACCGCCACGCCTGCGACGTGCATGTGGGTGGTTTCAGAGTCCAGAGCCAGGAACGAGTTGTCGAGGAACGACAGTCGCTCGTAGTGAAAGGAGGTGGGCATCGGTGGGATCAGACTACGCCGCCTGCCGCTGGAGGGCTCAGGCGATGAACCGGAGGGTCAGCGGGTAGGTGTACGGTTCTCCCCTAGCCGCCTTGACGGCAGCCATCACGGTCAGCACGAGCCACACGACGAACAGCACGCCCGCAGCGACGAAGAGCAGCAACCCCACCACCACGAAGAGCAGAACGACGCCCGCCGCCACCAGAACGATCCCGTAGATCGTCACCGAGATGTTGAAGTTCAGCGCCTCCCTGGCATGCCGTTCCACGTAGGCGTCTTCCTTCCGCTTGATCAGCCACACCACCAGAGGTCCGACGATGTTCCCGAACGGCACGCCGATCAGAGTCGACAGCGCCGCCAGATGGGCGCCCATACCCCAGTTAGTGCTGTCCGAGCGGAGCCCAGAGGGTTCGAACTCGCCGGGGGCGGGTGTCAGTTCGGGCTCCAAGGAGGGTTCCTCCCTGGGCAGTTCGTTGTCCACGATCCCCGAGGCTACTCGGAAAGACATCAGCTCGGGCCCTGGGCTTCGTATCCTCGTGGCAATGCTGGTTGTCCTGGCAGCGGACGTTCGCGACCAGGTCCTAGGCACCCTCGCTCTGGTCGTCGGCCTGGTGATCCTGTACCTGGCCATGCTGCTCATGGGCAGGCGCCTCATGCGTCGCTTCCAGAGGGATCAGGTCATCGACCCACGGGAACGTCGGTACCTGACCATGTGGGGCTTCCTTCGGCGAGTTGCTCTGGTCACGGTGGTGATACTGGCCGTCCCTGCGATCTTCTCGATCTGGGACGTCGACTTGGGTCCGCTGTTGGCCATAGGCGGCGCCATCGGTGTGGCCGTGGGCTTCGGCGCGCAGAACGTCATTCGGGACGTGATCGCCGGCTTCCTGATCCTGGCCGAGAACCAGTACAGGATCGGGGATGTCATCCGCATCCATGACGTGACGGGAACCGTCGAAGACATCCAGGTGAGGCTGACCGTGTTACGCGACCTAGACGGGAACGTCCACTACGTACCCAACGGCACGGTCGAGGTGGCAAGCAACCTCACCCAGGAGTACGCCCAGACCATCATCGACCTGGGCGTCGACTACGGCGCTGACCTCGAAAGGGCGCTGGAGGTCGTGGCCGACGAGATCGAGCGATTCGCCTCCGACCCGGAGTGGTCACCACGGGTGCTCGACGCGCCGACGGTCATGGGGGTCGAGCAGCTCGCGGACTCCGCCGTGGTGATCAGGAGTGCCATCAAGGTGCAGGCTGACCGGCGGCATGCCGTGCGGATGGAGCTCCTGCGTAGATTCGAGAACCGACTCGACGCGGA
>CAZKJJ010000064.1:0-9471 GCA_964553055.1 uncultured Acidimicrobiia bacterium | reverse complement strand
AGGATCTGCTCCTTGCCCTCGAAGAACTGGACGTCGTCGAGGAGGAGGATGTCCACCTTGCGATAGCGGGACTTGAAGTCGTCCGGGCGTTTGCGGCGGATGGAGTCGATGAAGTCGTTGAGGAAGTTCTCCGACGACACGTACCTGACCACGAGATCCGGGTACATCTCGAGGGCCTGATGTCCCACCGCGTTCAGCAGATGGGTCTTGCCCAGTCCGGCACCGCCGTAGATGAAGAGTGGGTTGTAGTGCGTTGCAGGCTGCTCGGCGACTGCCATGGCGGCGGCGTGGGCGAAGCGGTTGGAAGGGCCCACCACGAAGTTGTCGAACGTGTATTTCGGACTGAGGCGGTGGTCTCCGTTGGAGCGAGCTCCGTGAGGGTCCGCTGAATACTCCGCGTCGTCGATGGGGGGATGTGGCTCCGCGGCGATGGTCCGGGCTTCCAGGATGACGGCAGTCTCAGGGCCGTACACCTCAGCGGCCGATTCCGACAGAACGTCGATATGTTTGTCGCCCACCCAGCGTGCGTGGAATTCGTTGGGAGCGACCACATGGAGCTGATGTTCCGAGCACTCCCCGGCCTCGAGGGCATCGAGCCAGTACTGCCAGGTGAACGGAGAAACCTTGGACTTCACTTCCTGGCGGAAGAGCGTCCACTCCCCCGCCGGGCTACCTGCGGCCACCGATCCTCCGCTTCTTCCCAACGAGCTCTTTCGAGCAGTTTCCACAGCTCTGTCCACAGTATGTGGAGAACGGGCTCACACCTGTGAGGAGAGCCGGACTCCTCTAAGAGGGAAGTGGCCGAGGCAGCGACCTCGGCGCGGCGAGTATATGGATCAGCAGGGTGGGCCTCAAGATCGCCAAAATCGGGCCTGCATCTGGGCGAAGTGCCGCGACCTCCCGCGAAAGGCCAGGTCAAGCGAGGAGGTCTGGGGAGTGACTCGGCGAGTTGCCTCCCCAAATCGAGCGGAATCGGAACGGGCGGCTTTTCGCGCCCTAGCCAATTTTGTCGCGGCCCACGAAGACCTCCGACCCGGGCGACGGGTGTCTTTGCAAAAGGCTGGGGGAGCCCGTAGCCTCATTCCGTTTCGGAGTCGAAGCGATGAAGCGTACGTACCAACCGAACGTCCGGCGGCGCAAGCGCAAGCATGGGTTTCGCGCCCGGATGCGCACGCGCGGAGGAAGGGCGATCATCGCACGTCGTCGTTCGAAGGGCCGCCGCCGCCTCGCGGCGTGACCCCGTCCTATGTGACGCTCCGGAAACGGGCAGACTTCGACCGGGTTCTCCGAAAGGGGCAGCGCAGTCGCAGCGGGGAGCTGTCGGTCGTCACATGCCCAGGACCGGAACCTCGGGCCCGGCTTGGATTTGTCATTCCTCGCCGGCTGGGAAACGCGGTGGACCGCAACCGCGTGAAGCGGAGGCTCCGCGAGGCGGCGAACGTTGTCGACTGGGAGCCAGGATCGGATTACGTGGTGATCGGCTCCTCACAGGTGAAGGAAGCGCCATTCGAGGTCCTCGTGGCATGGCTGAGCAGAGCGATCGAGTGAACCAGGAGTCTGCCTCCACCGCGGCGCGCCCGCTGTTGCGGGTCATTCAGTTCTACCAGAATCTGGTATCTCCAACCCTGGGCAAGAACTGCCGATATCTCCCGACGTGCTCCCAGTACGCCCATGAGGCCATCGCCCGATATGGAGCGTGGCGCGGGAGCCTGCTGGCCCTCAAGCGGTTGGGCAGGTGCCATCCCTTGCGCGAAGGTGGGTATGACCCTGTGCCGCGAAAGGACGGGTGAGGACATTGTTCGACGTGATCGGCGACATCTTCCATGGCATACAGGTGGCATTGGCGTTCCTCATGGCCATGGTGTACGAGGTCATTCCCAGCCTCGGTGTCTCGATCATCGTGGTCACGATCCTCATCAACATCCTGGTGTTTCCCCTGACGCTGAAACAGACACGCTCGTCCCGGGCGATGCAGGAGATTCAGCCGGAGATCAAGCGCCTCCAGAAGAAGTACAAGGACGAGCCCGAGACGCTGCAGAAGGAAATGCTGGCGCTGTACAAGGAGAAGGGGGTCAATCCGGCCGGCTGTCTCATTCCGATGTTGGTGCAGATGCCCATTTGGTTCGCCCTGTTCCAGGTGCTCCGGGTGGTCGGGGAGGTTCCCAACCTCGTCAACCTGACCGATTCCAGCACGGCCCTCCACCAGGACCTGATAGAGGGCCACCCCGGCTTCCTCGGGATCGACCTCACGGTGAGTGCGTCCTCCATCATGAGCACGGACGGGTTGGTGGCGGCGTTGCCCTACTTCTCGCTCATCGTGCTCGTGATCGTGACCCAGTTCGTGCAACAGAAGATGTTGACGCCATCGAGCCAGGATCAACAAGCCAGGCAGATGCAGGGCGTGATGCGCATCATGCCGCTGTTCTTCGGTTTCATCTCGTACTCCCTTCCTGCGGGGTTGGTGCTTTACTTCGCCACGAGCAACCTGTTCCGGATCGGGCAGCAACAGCTGATCTTCAAGTTGGACGGCCGACCGGGGCAATCCCCGGCCCCCCCGCAGCAGGCGGAGGAGGAGCCGAAGCCGCCCCCCAAGAAGCCACAAGGCTCGGCGAAGAAACGCAGCAGGCGGAGGAGGAAGTGACCGTGGATTGGGTCGAGGTCAGAGGTCGCAGCGTCCATGTGGCAGTCGCAGCCGGTCTGGAGGAACTGGGCCTCAGCTCGGAAGACCAGGCCGACATCGAGGTGATTCAGGAACCCGAGAAAGGCTTTCTGGGCATCGGCGGCCAGGACGCCATTGTCCGCATCAAGCCGAAGCCACGCCGCCGCAGGCGTCGCGGGGGTCGTCACCGCCGCCAACCCGACAAGAAGGCGGCCGAGCCCAAGAGTCAACGCAAGGGATCTCAGGCGAAACCGCAAGACAGAAAGCCGACAGCGAAGGCTCCAGCACCAAAAGAGGAGGTCGCGGTGACTGAGGTGGATCCCGGAGAACAAGCCCAGGTGGTCGTGGGTTTCCTCAACGGCCTACTCGAGGCACTGGGGCTCGAGGGCACGGTGAGCTCGAACGTGGACGAGGACATCGTAATGGTGGACGTGGAAGGCGAACAGACCGAGGCGCTGATCGGGCCCCGGGGCTCCATCATGCAGGCGATTCATGAGGTGAGCCGTACCGTGGTGCAGCGGCAGACCAAGCACCCGGTGCGCCTCCGACTCGATATCGCAGGCTATACACAGCGGCGGAGGGAGGCCCTGGCCATCTACGCGGGGCGGCTGGCAGAGCAGGTCAAGGCCGAAGGTCAGGAGATCATACTGGAGCCGATGAACTCGGCCGACCGCAAGGTCATCCACGATGCGATCGCCGAGGTGGAGGGCGTTCGCACCTACTCGGAGGGCGAGGAGCCACACCGCTCCGTGGTCGTCGCCCCGCAGGAGCCCACTGACAGCTGAGCCGCCTGGTTTCACGTGAAACAGGCCAAGGGTGTCGATCTGGCCCGGGGTGTAGCCGCGTGGGCCGGCTGGGATCTGGATGAAGCGCAGTGCAGGCGCCTGGAGCGGTATGCCGAATGGCTGGTCCAGGAGGCCCTGCCGGCCGGGCTGGTCGGACCGGGAGAGGCGAATCGGATCTGGAGCCGACACATCGCCGATTCGCTGGCCTTTGCGGTGGGCTGGCAGGAATCACCTCAGGAACTGGTCGACGTGGGCTCTGGGGCCGGTCTGCCGGGCGTGCCGCTGGCAGTGCTGTGGCCGAGGTCGCTGGTTCGACTCACCGATCGATCTACCACACGCGTCGACCACTTGAGACGCGTCAAGGCACTGATGGGCCTCACCAATGTCGTGGCCGAGGTCGCGGAGGCAGACCGGCTCGGTGGCGCCATGGCGGTCGTGGCACGGGCGGTCTTGCCTCCCGAACGGGCGCTGGAGACGGCGGCGAGGCTGCTCGAGCCGGGGGGGAGAGCCGTCCTGGGCTGGACCCGGGCCGCCACCCCTGAGATGGCTGCTCGGCCTGACATCTCACTGCGGCGAGTCGAAGTGCCAAAACAGGTTCTTGACGCTCACCCGGTACTACTTATCATGGCCGCGCGTGGATGAAGACCGGCTCACGAGAGTCGTGGCGGTGGCGAACCAGAAGGGCGGAGTCGGGAAGTCGACCACCGCGATCAACCTTGCCGCCGCCTTGGCCTTTCAGGGTGAGCGCATCCTGGTGACGGACTTGGATCCCCAAGGCAATGCCACATCGGGATTCGGGCTGGATCGCTCGACGATCTCCCGCTCGATCTACGACGTGCTGCTGGGGGACGTGCCACCGGAAGACGTGATCGAGCCCACGAGCATCCGAAACCTCCATCTCCTTCCCGCCACCATCGACCTGGCCGGAGCTGAGATCGAGCTGGTATCGGTCATGTCGAGGGAGATGCGGCTTCGCAATGCCCTGAAAGCCGTCGACGGCGAGTACGACTTCGTGATCGTGGACTGCCCTCCGTCGCTGGGCCTCCTCACGGTCAATGCCTTGGCTGGCGCGCACGAGGTCCTCATCCCTATTCAGTGTGAGTACTACGCCCTGGAGGGCTTGAGTCAGCTCCTCCGGAACATCGAGCTGGTGCGGGCCAACCTGAACCCGGTGTTGAAGGTAGGTGGAGTAGTGCTGACGATGTACGACGCCCGCACCAAGTTGTCAGCCGACGTGGCGTCGCAGGTGAGGGAATACTTCGGAGACGTCACGTACCGCGCTGTCATTCCCCGGTCTGTCAGGCTCTCGGAGGCGCCCTCCTACGGAGAGCCAATCGAGGCGTTCGATCCCATGAGCCGAGGGGCCATCGCCTATCGGGAGGTGGGCCGGGAGTTTCGGCGCCGTCACGGTCGAGCATGAGGGAGGACTGATGTCGTCACGTAAGGCCGGACTGGGCCGTGGGCTCGAGGCCCTGATTCCGCTCAGGGAGGACAGGGCGACGGGGTTCGCGGTGACCGCGCTCGATCACATCACGCCCAATCCCGTGCAGCCCAGAGTCAACTTCGATGAGGAGGCACTCGAGGGCCTCGCTCAGTCCATCAGACAGGTGGGAGTGCTCCAACCGATCGTGGTCCGACCCCACGAGGAGGGCTACATCCTGGTGGCCGGCGAGCGCCGGTGGAGAGCCGCCCGGGCGGCCGGCCTGTTCGAGATCCCGGCCATCGTCAGGGCAGAGGACGAGGGGGATTCCCTCACCGAGGCGCTCATAGAGAACGTACAGCGCGAGGACCTCAACCCACTGGAGGAGGCGGCCGGGTACCGTCAACTCCTGGAAGATTTTGGAATGACCCACGAGCAGGTCGCAGAGCGGGTCGGGAAGAGCCGGTCTGCGGTGTCGAACACACTCCGGCTTCTCACCTTGCCTCCAGAGATACAAGGAATGCTGGCCAGAGGAGACCTCACCGCAGGACACGCCAGGGCGCTGCTCGGCATCGAGGACCACGCCTACGCCCAGCAGGTGGCCCGTCGCACAGCTGCGGAGGGCTGGTCGGTTCGGCAGGTGGAGGAGGCTGCTCGAGAGCGGGTGGGGCGGGATCAGCGAGCCGAGCGGCCGGACATGCGGCCCTCCGCCATCATCGAGCTGGAGGAGCGGCTCACCGAGCACCTGGGCGCTCCTGTCAGGATCGAGTATCGAGGCTCGAAGGGCCGGGTCGTGATTCGGTACGGCTCCGTCGACGACCTCGAGAGGATCTATCGGGCGCTGTCCTCGTTGCGGTGATCGGACCTGAAGAAGTCCCTGATCCCGTCCACGATGAGATATCCGGTTCGAAGTTGGAGGTCCTTCAGACAGACGACGACGGCCGGAGCCCGGGTCTCTTTGAGCATCACGGTGGCCCGCCCTTCGACAACCGTTCGGAGCCGTTGGGCAATGGCGTTGGCGAGGGCCTGACCAGCCTCGCTGTGACTGCGAGAACTGGCGAAGAAGAAGACGGCCTCCGACTCATCACGAGGTAGCTCGAGGGAGATGACCATGTCGGCGCCTGCCCTGTTCGCCCGGCCGGCACGGACCCTCGGCGGAAGGGGCGTATCGGCACTCCTACTGAACAGGGGTGTGGCTCCGAGACTCTGGAGACTCCTCGCGGCGACTCGTGTGGCTTCCCACGTCTGAGCCGTCTCCTCCTCGTCGACACACGCCGGATCCAGGAAGATTCTGGCACCTACCAAGGTGCCAGGGAACCCGCGTAGCCACTCTCGCTCCCGCAGCTCGGACCGGCCGGGCTTTTGGGTGGCTCTGGCGATGCCACCCAGCTCGGAGATCACCTCGGGCCCGACGATGCCGTCTTCCGCCATCCCGCGGTTGCGCTGGAAGTCGAGGATGGCGCGGGCGGTGTCTGGGCCGAAGATCCCATCTACCTTGCCTGCGTCGAAGCCGAGCGCGTTGAGTTGCCGTTGGATCTCGTCTACGTCCTCGCCCCGAAGCATGGGCCGACGGAGATAGAGAAGGCGGTCCCCCAGGTGATAGGAGGCCTCCACGAGGGCACGCCACGTATCAGGGCCGACGATGCCGTCCTGCGCCAGCCCCCGGCCTGCCTGAAACGCCACGACAGCTGAGGTCGTTCCCTCGCCGTACACGCCGGCATCGTCCGGCGTGCATGGATGTTGGAGGGCATACAGCCGATCCTGGATGTCGGCTACGGGCCTCCCGTGGTCGCCCTGTCGATAGAGTCGCATGGGACTCCATCGTCCCACATCAGGCGAGGAACTCCTTCAGTTCCGCCACCAGGTTGTGCTTGGGTCTGGCGCCGACGACCCGCTTCTTCTCGATGCCTTCCTGGAACACGATCATGGTGGGAATGCTGAAGACCTCGTATTGAGCGGCTGCCCTGGGGTTGTCGTCCACGTTGAGCTTGGCGATGGAGATCTTGTCCGAGTACTCGTCGGCGATCTCCTCGAGCACCGGGGCGACCATGCGGCAGGGGCCGCACCACTCCGCCCAGAAGTCGACGAGGACAGGCTGCTCCGTCGACACCGCATCGGTGAAGGTTTGGTCACTCAGGTGTACGACGTTGGCGGGCATGTGTCTCCTCTCGATCGGTCAAGTGAACGCGTCGCCGGCCGCTTTGATTCCCCGATCAGCGAGAGAGCCAGCGCTCCGCGTCGATGGCTGCCTGGCATCCGCTACCGGCCGCCGTAACCGCCTGGCGGTACACATGGTCCGCGACGTCACCGGCTGCGAAGACGCCGTCCACGGACGTGGCGGTGGAGCCTCGCAGGATCACATAACCCTTGTCGTCGAGCTCGAGCTGCCCTCGGAACAGGTCGGTATTGGGCCTGTGGCCTATGGCCACGAAGATGCCTCCGATGGGGAGCTCCCTCGTCTGACCGGATACCACATCCTCCAGTCGCACCGCCGTCACGACCTCCTCGCCCAGGATCTCCTTCACGACGGAGTTCCACGACACGTCGATCTTGGGATGCTCCAAGACCCGTGAGGCCATGATCTTCGAGGCTCTGAACTCGTCTCTCCTGTGCACGATCGTGACGTGGTCTGCGAACTTCGTCAGGAACAGCGCTTCTTCCATGGCGGAGTCACCACCCCCGACCACCACCAGCCGCTTGCCCTTGAAGAAGAACCCGTCGCAGGTAGCACACGCCGAGACGCCCCTGCCCCGCAGTCGCTCCTCACCGGGTACGTCCAGCCACAGGGCAGAGGCACCGGTGGCCACGATCACCGCCGAGCCGTGGTATTCGTCTGCCCCGGCCCAGACGGTGAAGGGGGCCGTGGAGAAATCGACTCTCGTGACCTCGCTCGTGACGATGGTCGTCCCGAACCGCTCCGCCTGCTTGCGGAAGTTGCTCATCAGCTCGGGACCCATGATGGCGTCAGGGAACCCCGGGTAGTTCTCGACCTCGGTGGTCAGCATCAATTGGCCACCCGCCTCATAGCCTTCGATGAGGAGAGGGCTCACCTCGGCGCGTGCCGTGTAGAGGGCGGCTGTCAGCCCTGCGGGCCCTGAGCCGATGATGATGACCTTCTCAGACATCCGACTGGTCTGGTACTCGCTTTCTCATCGACCAGGCCAACACGCCCAACAGGACGAATAATCCGCCGAACAGGAAGTAGGCGGGAATGACCCCGATCTGCGAGGCGACCGCCCGGAAGATGGCAATGGCCAGCAGAATCAGCGCCACGACCACGAGCGTCGCCGTGACGAGCCCGAGGGAGGCGATACGAACGCCCCGGTCGACTCTGTCTACCGTGAGTGAGCGGACCCAGGCGGCGATGCCGTCCAGGAGGTCGGCGAACCGGGTGGCGAGATCGTCCACCTGGGCAGCCTAGCGCCGGCAGCATAGAGCAGCCGTTCAGGGAGATTCGGCGAGCAGCTCGCAGGAAGGAAGTGCGAAGGCAGCTACGTGTTCGTCATCGAAGCGGTAGATCTCGACGTCACTGCCTTCCAGCGATCCGGTACCCACCAGGACGGCACCCTCTCCTGCCGTGTCTGCACACTCGGCAGGGGGCCCCTCCGCGTCGCCCAGGGTGTACGCGCGTGATTCGAGACTCTCGACGAGCAGGCCGAGGTCCTCTCGGCTGACTTCCCCAAAGTCGACCAGGGCTGACTCCTGCTCGGGAGACTCGTCAGCCGCGGCCGGCTCCTCGACACCGGTGAGGACCTCAGCGGGCGGAACAGCAGCAGGGGCCGTCTCGGCCAGTGTGGGAGCGGCCGCCTGCTCAGCATGCTCACCCGTCGTGGTTCGGAGGAGCCCTAGCCCCAGTCCGGCGACCAGTACGAAGGCGGCCGCGACGGCCATAGCGGGTGCCAGTCGCACGTACCACCGTCGCGGTGTCTGTTGGTCGATGACGTGGTGGAGGCGCGTTCGCTCGAAGTCGGTGAGCGTTGGCGATCCGAGGGCCAGCAGATGCTGTCTGACCAGTTCTTGAGCGGCCAGGTCCTGACGGCACGAGCTGCAGGACGCGATCGCCCTCCTCGCCTCATCCGCCTCGGCGTCGGGGAGGTCGCCTGTTGCGAGCGCTGCGATCAACGCCTCGTCGTGCCTATGCATCGTCATCGCCTATGGGATGCACTGAGGGCGGCGCCAGGTTCCCGAGGGACTCTGCAAGCAGCCTCCTTGCTCGAAAGAGACGCGACTTCACCGTTCCGACCGGCACGTCGAGGACGGCCGAGGCCTCCTGGAGAGAGAGGTCGTGCATGTCGACCAGAACCACCGTGACGCGGAACTCGTCTGGCAGTGAGGCGAGCGCTCGGATGATCTCCTGGCGGGTTTCGACAGCGTCGAGTCGGTCCTGTTCACCGACATCAGGACGTGCCTCCTCAAGCTGCTGTGTCGCGTGCCGCTTCCGCTTTCTCAGCTGGTCGTAACACATGTTGACGGTGACCCGGTAGAGCCACGTCGTGAAAGCCGATCGGCCCTTGAAACGGCCCGCCTTGCGGAAGACGGTGAGAAAGGTCTCCTGAACCGCGTCGAGGGCCGAGTCTCTGTCTCCCATGATCCTGAGACAGACGCTG
>CAZKJJ010000063.1:0-9522 GCA_964553055.1 uncultured Acidimicrobiia bacterium | reverse complement strand
GAAGAACGGCTCGAAGATCTTCTGTTGGAGTGAGGGCGGGATGCCGGGTCCGTCATCGGTCACCGAAATGAAGACCCATGATTCCTCCCCGACCGAAGGAAGCCCAGGTGCGAGGACTCTTGGATCCCCCCGGCCCGAGCGGATCGTGATGGTCCCGCCGTCCGTCATGGCGTCTTCGGCATTCATGACGAGATTCAGTAGGATCTGATGGAGTTGCTCGGCGTTCGCCACTACGGGCAAGGGGCCTGGCGCACATTCCATGACCAACTCCACGCGATCCGCTATCATGCGTCTGATCAGCCATTCGGCGCTCGTGAGGACCTCACTCAGGTCCACCAGAACGCGCTTGGGGCGGGGGCCGCTGGTATCCTGCCGACTGAAAGTGAGCAGCTGCCGTGTGAGCTGGCGCTCCTGCTCTGCGGCAGCCAGGATGGTGTGAAGGTCCTCCTGAGCCGCGACGAG
Organism: uncultured Acidimicrobiia bacterium; assembly: GCA_964553055.1. Classification (GTDB taxonomy): domain Bacteria; phylum Actinomycetota; class Acidimicrobiia; order Spongiisociales; family CAZKJJ01; genus CAZKJJ01. Next base: position 9,060 of record CAZKJJ010000063.1, on the reverse strand, counting down.
ATCGAGATCAGACCCTTCCCGATCGATGCGGTCGAGGGCCAGAAGGGCGGTCCCAGTGATGGCGGTGAGCAGATTGTTGAAGTCGTGGGCGATGCCGCTCGCCATTCGCGCGACGGACTCCAGCTTCTGGGCCTCCCGATACTGCCGCTTGATGATCAGACGGTCCGTCACGTCCAGCACCGTACCGATTACCGAGGGGACCCCCTCGATGACTGCGCAGGTGGCGTGAAGGTCGAGATGGACTTTACGGTCAGGTTCACGGTCGACGTGAATACGGGTGCGAACAGTCTGTTCCTGCCCCTCCAGGAGGGCCCCGAAGGCTGCCCTGACCCGCGGCCGATCCCGGCGGGAGAGCAGATCGACCGGCTCGTCGCTATGTAGGATCGCCTCGACGGACATACCCAGGACCTCCGCCAACTTGGGGTTGACGTAGGTGAAGCCCTGTTCCTGAAGCACGAACACACCCACAAGTGATTGGTCGAGAATTCCCCGGAGAATGCGGTTCGCTTCCTCGAGTTTCTCCGTCGTCCTCGTAAGGCTGGTGACGTCCTCGATGAATCCTTCGAGCCCCAGGAGCTCCCCCGCGTCGGAGAACACCCCTTGACCCCGCTCCCAGACCCACCGCAACTCGCCGCCGGCCGTCGAGATGCGGTACTTCGTTTCGTATCTAAAAGGGTCACGTTCGTCCCAACTCCGGGCGGTCTCGACCGCCTCGCGGTCCTCGGGATGGATCAGCGAGCTGTAGCCCGGGCTTCCGGTCGCCACGAGGTTTTCGGCCTCGTGCCCGGTCAGGCTCCGAACCGCCCCTACCAGGAGCTCCATCTCGGCGCTCCCCTCGATGCTTCGCTGAAATGCAATGCCAGGGAGGGACGAGAGCAGTCCCTTCCCGCCCCTTCGGGCCTGGCGGAGTTCTTCCGAGAACGGGTTGGAATCAGAAACAGGGGGCATGGGAGTCACTCCCTCTCGGTCAACAGCTCGGCCCACTGCTCGTCGTAGCAGCTCGGGCAGATGCCGTGACTGAAGCGGATATCGCTGTGTCGGGCGAAGTAGGCCTCGATGCTCTGCCAGTATTGCTGGTCGTCCCGGATCTGACGGCAGTACGAGCAGATGGGAAGCAAGGTTCGGAGCTCCCGCACTTTGGCCAAGGTCTTCTCCAACTCCTCGACGCGAACCTGGAGCCGGCGCTGAAGGTCGAGTATCCGTTGCCCGACCTTGATCCTCGCTCCGAGCTCGCCCGGATCACATGGCTTCACCAAGTAGTCGTCTGCTCCGGCCTCCAGCGCTTCGACCACGTCCGACCGACCATCCCGAGCCGTCAGCATGATGACATAGACGTCATCGTCCGCCTGAGCGCGGAGTCGTCGACATATCTCGACGCCGTCCGGACCGGGCATCATCCAGTCGAGGAGCGCCAGCCGCGGGGCATCAGGTGCATTGAGAATGTCCCAGGCGCGTTGACCGTCTTCCGCGGAGACGACTTCCAGATCGAGCCCTTTCAACTGCGAGGCAATAACCGCTCGGCCGATCGAGTCGTCTTCAGCCAGAAGGATCTTCATGCGCCGGCCGGCCCGTCCAGATAGTCGTCGATTTGGCGGCGAACCAAGTTGAGTTCCCCCAGCAGGCCGTCGAGAGCGGTCCCGGTTTCGTTCAGGTATCCGTTCCTGGCCGCGGCTTCAGTGAGACGAGAGTGGTGCGTGACGCCCTCGAGAGCGAGATAGGCCGACGACCCTTTTAGGCGATGTGCCGTCCGCTCGATGACCTTCAGGTCGCCTCGTGCCAGAGCCTCGCGAAGGGCGTCTCCAAGCCGTTCGGCGTCAGTCGCGAAGGTCTGGACCAGGTCGTCCATGATTTCCTCGGCGTCTCCCAGTTCCCGCCGGGTCAGTCCGGGATCGAATCCCGCGGTAGTACTGTCGGCATCGCCGTCCCCCCCCACACCGCCATCAGCCTGGCCGTTCTCGGGGGAGTTCGGTCGACTCGCATATCGTTCGATCAGTCGGCCCAGGTCGTGCGGCCGAAGCGGCTTGGAGAGGTAATCGTCCATACCGGCTTCGAGACACCGCGCACGGTCCTCGGCAAAGGCGTGGGCCGTGAGAGCGACGATGGGTACGGCCCGATGTTGTTCGTGTGCAAGCGCCCGTATCGCCGCAGTCGCCTGGAGGCCGTCCATATGCGGCATTTGAACGTCCATCAGGATGAGGTCGTACAGGGTCTCCTTCGCCATCCGCACTGCCTCGTCTCCGTCTTGCGCGACATCGGCCTCGCAGCCGAGCCGACGAAGATGGTGGAGGGCGACCTTTTGATTCACCGTATTGTCTTCTGCGAGGAGAACTTTCGGCGAGCCCGCCTGGGCAGGGGACACCGCTTTCGGCCCGGTCGTGCGGGGAACCCCCGGGTCCGGATCGGAGGTGTCCCGCCCTCGCTGCTGCTGCCAGGCCGAGACCAGCGCGTTCATCAGATCTGAGGGGAGCACAGGTGTAGTCGTGATCGCCGAATACCCCGCCGAGGTAAGCCGAGCCGCTTCGCGTGGGACCCCACGAGGGGCGAGCAGCACGAGGATCGGACTACGGCTGCCCGACGTACGACTCCGGACTTTCTCGGCAAACGCCGCAGTATCCATCGACATGGCGTCGTCGACGAGAACGAACATCGGCGGCCGCCCGATTTCGGCTCCGGTGGAGATGCCGGCGAGGGCGGCCTCGGAAGTCTCCACGAATCGGCCGTCCATTCTCCATGCCTCGAGAAGCTCTCCGACGACTGGACGGACAGTATCGTCCGAAGTGACGACCAGAACGGAGGCATCCTTCAGTGCTTCGGGAAGGTGGTCCTCCTCGCTGGCTCCAGCTCTGTCAAGAAGGACTTCAGCCGTGAACGTGGAGCCTTGCCCAGGTTCGCTTTCGAGCCGGATACCGCCCCCCATGAGGGCCGCCAGCTCTTGACTGATGGCCAAACCAAGCCCGGTGCCCGTGGCTTTGCGGGCCAGGGAGGCATCAGCCTGGTGGAATTTCTGAAAGATCGCCTCCTGCGCCTCTGGATCGATCCCCGGGCCGGTATCTTGGACCGCGAGACGGAGGCGAACGCGGTCGTCCGGCTCGACAGCCCCCGATACCGCGATGGTGACCGTCCCCTCCTCCGTAAACTTGATCGCGTTCGCTGTGAGATTGATCAGGATCTGACGGAGCCTTCCGACATCTCCCACGGCCTGATGGGGGGCTTCCGGATCAACCCGGACTACCAGGCCCAGATTCTTCTGCCGGGCTGCGGGAACGAGCAGCATCACGACCTCCCGAATCACGTCCTCGAGCTCGAAGCGTTGTGATTCGAGGGTGAGCCGGCCAGCCTCGATCTTCGCCAGATCGAGGATCTCGTTCACGATGGCCAGCAGACTCTCCGCTGATCTTTGGACGGCTTCGGCCTGTTCGCGTTGATCAGGACGCAGATCACCGTCGAGGAGGATTCCGCTCATCCCGATGATGCCGTTGAGTGGTGTGCGTATCTCATGGCTTGTGTTGGCCAAGAAAGCCGACTTGGCCTGGCTTGCTGCCTCCGCCTCACTCTTGGCTTGCCGAAGAGAACCCTCCAGCCGTTTTCGATCGGTGATATCGAGCGCCGTCCCCCGCATGCCTACTACCTCTCCCGAGCTGTCGCGGGTGGCTTCGCCGTGGGCGAGCACCCACCGCACCTCACCGTCGGGTCGGACGATGCGTGCCTCGTACTCGATCGAGATCCCCCCTTCCAGAGCCCGCCCGACCGTCTCCTCGACCGTCGGTCGGTCCTCCGGATGTATGACCGACAGGTAGCTGGAGTAGGACGCCTCGAAGCCCTCCCTTGGGATACCGAAGATCCGGTGAAGCTCGTCGGACCACTCCACCTGATCCCCGACGGCGTCCCAAACCCAGCTTCCGACCCCCGCGATCCGCTGAGCCTCAGCATAGCGGCGACGGGTCCGACGGAGCTCGTCCATGCGTCGACGCTCCTCGGTTACCTCCAGGACGAGTCCTACGATTCGGGGGGGGCCTACGTTTGCGTCCGTAGGAAATAGCCGAAGTCGGACCCATCGGCAGTCCGGCTCCGGCTGAGTGATCCTGAAGGTTTCGTCGAACCCGGCCGGATCCTGGCGAAGGGCGGCCTCCAGCCCCTCGCGGTCGTCGGGATGAACCGACTCGAGCCACGCCCAGGGATTCTCGTAGACCCGATCCGGCTTCGTGCCTGTAAGCTCTTCGATCCTGGGGCTGATGAACCGGGTTTCCACGGCGCCTCCTACATCTACCACCTCGTAGACGAAGAAGACTCCGTTGATTTCCTCCGCGAGGGTCCGGAAGAGCTCCTCGCGTTCCGCCAGCGTGCGTTCCATGGCCTTCCGGCCTGAGATGTCCCTTACGATCAAGGAGATGGCGGAAAGGTTTCCCTCCTCGTCCAATACCGGGCCAGAGCTTACAGCCAGGTCCACCGTGTCACCGTCGGAACGTTCACCGACCGTGTCGAGTCCCGCTACGCGCCGCCCCTCACGTGCCTCCCTCACGACCCACTCCATGTCGCTACGGTGCTCTTGTGGGACCAGGTGCAGGAGAGACCGTCCCTGGGCCTGATCCGACTCGTACCCAAAGACCTCCGCTGCTCCTTGACTCCAGGTAGATACGAGACCTTCGGGGGAGGCTCCCACCACGGCATCGGGAGAAGCTGCCACGATGCTGTGAAGGCGCTCGAGCTCGGCACGGTCGCTGCGCACGGCCCGCTGCCCGGCCAGGTGGGCGGCCAGAACTCCTCCCAACAGGACGAGCACGAACAGCAGCTTGGCGGCCCGGGACAGCATCGCCGACCGTCGTTGGGTCACCGCTGAAGCCGCCAGCGAATTCCGGAGCGAGGCGGCGTGGGTGACGGCGCGATCCAGGACCGGCCCCAGACGCGCCGCCAGATCCGGCGCTCGCGCGGGAGTCTGGAGCATCCTGAGGCTCTGGCCCACCAACTCGCAGAGACTGGAGACGGCAATGTCGGCCCCCGCTTCCAACGGCAGGGGGGCCTCCTCGCTCATCTGGCAGATACCCCAAACGGGTTGGAGAGAGGGGAGAGACAACGGCCCGCGGGGCGTCTCGCGAGCAAGACGCTCCAACTCCAACCGGGCGCGCAGCAGGTCCGCCTCGACTGATGACCACCGAGCACCAGCTCGCTCGAGGCGCTGCTCCGTTCGACGGTCCTCGACGAGGTCGTAGGCCATCACCAAGGCGAAGACCAAGCCTACCGCAGCCAGCCCATAGTGAATCCGGCGCCGGGTAGAGTCCAGAAGCCGAGTTCGCTCGGCCAACTCCGAGGCTTCCCTGACCCGCCGCAGCCATCGGTCGACCGCCGCCGCCCCCAACGTGCTCAACACGATGGTGGTCGCTCCCACGATTACCGCAAACGTCACGCCTCGATCCCCGACTACAATCCACCCAGACCGTCCGATCGGCTCGGTCGGGACCCCGAAGCGGGCTGCGGCCATGCCCGTGTAGTGCATCCCGGCGACCGCCAGACCCAGAACCATGGCGGCCAGGACGAAATAGGTCGGCTGCTCGGCGGGGTCCCGATCGCGGAGCGAGGAGAGAATGAACAGCGCCACGGACGAAACGACGAACGCGATGACGATTGACAGTGCGACCAGGAGAGGGTCGTACGAGACCAGCCCACCGTGCCGCACTGCGGTCATGCCCAGGTAGTGCATTCCCGAGATGGCGCCAGCCATCGCGAGGCCGGCTACGCCCACACGCCCACGGCGCAGGACACCCGTTGAAGAGACCCTCAGGGCGATCGCCGCGCCGACCCAAGCTGGAAGGACGGAGGCGGCCGTAAGGCCGGCGTGGTAGGCGACGGGCCACGGAGAACGCAGGGCGAGCATTCCCAGGAAGTGCATGCACCAGATGCCGAGGCCCATGCTCAAGCTTCCGAGCCCCAGCCAGGCTCCTCGCGCACGCGCGCCGACTGTATTCCGGATACGGAACACAGTCACAAGCGCCCCATATGCTGCGACTGCCGCGACCAAGACGGACAGCAGGACGAGGGATGGGTCCCAGCTCGTCACCCCGGGGTCCCGGCAGGGCCGTCGAGGGTGCGTCGAACGATTTCCGAGAGTCCAGCCGGATCGTAAGGCTTCTGGAGGAAGGCAGTGAGGCCGTCGTCGGCGCCTTCCGCGTCCTCCGGTCGCCCGGAGCTGAGAATGACCGGGAGCGGGTTGGGCAACCGCCGAATGCGACGAGTCAGCTCAATACCGTCCATTCGGGGCATGGAGACGTCCGTGAGGACCAGGTCCACACCCTCCGGATCCCGGGACAGAGACTCCCAGGCTTCTGAGCCGTCCGACGCGACCGTCACGACGTAGCCGGAGCGCTCCAAGATCCTCTTCGCAACCGAACGGACGGCCGGGTCGTCCTCGACGAGGAGGACGGTTTCACTCCCCGCGGCTGCCCGGTCATCCCGAGTCTGGGCGGTGGGGCGTTCTCTTTCACCCAGGGGGGAGTCGGCCACGATCGGAAGAGCGATGTGGAATCGTGTTCCGACACCGAGCTCGGAGCGGACGTTCAATGAGCCACCGGCCTTCGTGACAATTCCATAGACGGTGGACAGACCCAGTCCGGTCCCCTTGCCCTCCTCCTTCGTAGTGAAGAACGGATCAAAGATCCGCTCCTGAACCTCCGGTGGGATCCCCTCGCCGGTATCTGCCACACTGAGAAGGGCGTACCCGCCCGGAGGAAGGGCAGGGAACCGAGCGTCGCCACCATCTGAGATCCGCAGTTCCTCACACTCCACAGAGAAGGTTCCCCCTCCCGGCATCGCATCTCTGGCGTTCACTGCCAGATTCATGATGACCTGGCCGAGTTCAACGGGATCCACAAAGACCGTAAAGTCGCCCCGCATGTCCCACTCGACGGCCACGTCGCCACCGATGATCCTCTCAAGGATCCTCCGGGTGTTCTCCAACGCCTCTACAAGGCTGATCTTTTGAGGTGAGGTGTCCTGTTGCCGGCTGAAGGTCAGGAGCTGTCTGACGAGGTCCCGTGCACGGGTGCTGGCCTGATCCACCTCCTGGAGTAGCTCCCGCGTATCCGATGCATCCGGTAGGTCCAAAAGGGCGAGCTGGACGTTGCCGTTGATCACCGCCAGGATGTTGTTGAAATCGTGGGCCACCCCTCCGGCGAGACGCCCGATGGCTTCCATCTTCTGCGCCTGCTGGAGTTTTGCATCACTGGCGCGGAGAGCTTCACGGGCCTGCTTCTGCTCCCTCAGGTCCTCCGCCATCAGACCGATTCCAACCGTGGCTCCAGTTACGTCCGGAATGGGCGCGGCACTGACGAGAGCAGGGATCTCCTGCCCGGAAGCCGCAAGGAGAGGAGCTTCTCCCCGAACTGTGGACCCGCCTGCGGCACGGACAAGAGCTTCGCGGGCCACACTCTCGAAGGACTCTGGCACGAGCGTCCGCACATCCATGCCGAGTGCTTCTTCGGTCGTGTATCCGAAGAGGTCGGCGGCCGCCCCATTCCATGACTGGACCGTGCCGGCAAGGCTGGTGCTCGCGATAGGATGCGGTGCCGTCTCGACCAGAGAGGCCAACAGCAGGACATCGGACGCTGAGCTCAAACGACGTCTCAGTTCTCGCTCGACGAAGTCGGCCACCTCTCGAAGCAGACCCATATCCTTCGACGTCCAGATCCGAGGCTGGAAGTCTACGACACAGAGGGATCCGAGCACGAGAGAGGAGTCGACCCGGAGAGGCATCCCGGCGTAGGAGACGACGCCGGCCTCTACGGTGGCACGATTCTCAGCCACCCGCGGATCCTGGGGGGCGTCCTCGACCAAAAGAGCGTGGCCCTCACGGACGATGTGCTGGCAGAAGGACGCGTCCAGATCAACTTCCCGGGGGCCGCTCCAGTCGTCTGGCCCTACGGAGGACAGCGAGACCTGAGCCTGAGGGAGTACGAAGTTGATCTGCGCCACCGGCGCGCCAAGGGCCCTGGAGGCCAGTTCGGCCATGCGGTCGAATTCGTCGGCGATTTCGGATCGCAGGTCCATGACCCGATCCAGAACAGCCATCCGTCGAGGGTCCCCGAGGCCCTCCTCGTCTTCTCCGATCGCTTCGCCCTGGGTCTCCATGCGCAATCTCTTGCCGTCGGTTCTGGATCGGTGGGGGGCCGCCGATTGCTCCCCACAATGGGGTGGGAGAACCAGCCTGTGCAAGAAATGCACCGCGGCTGTTAAGCTTCGGCGCGCCTGACGGCAGCACAGGAGGCAGCCAACGAAATGCCGGTAGCCGCTAAGCGTCCGGGTTGGCGGCTGTTTCTCCGGCCCCCGGAAGTGCTCCCAGGATCTGGACAGCCTCCGAGAAGGAATGGACCCCGAGCATGAGCGCACAATGTGCTTCCGCCTCTTCCACCAGAGTGGAGAGGTGGTCATCACTGTGCCCTTCCCTCGGGGAGTCCGCCCGCACCGCCAGGGTCAGCGCTGCGAGGAGTTCTACCGTAGCGTGTAGAGGGCTACCGGGCGGGAAATCGGCTTTCGTCACGGGGCGCTCCTGAGGGGTCTTCGGGGGCAATTGACTGGGTGTCCGCTGCGTCTTTGTCATGGACGAGCGCGTCGAGACCCAACCCGCCGACCATGCGTCGCGGCTGCTTCATCCTCCCTTGCTCGACGGGCAAGGCTAAGCCTTGGGCACGACCGTTCGAGGCTCAAATTCCCGCCATGACGCAAGCTCGGTCTCGAGCTTGACAGTATACGGACCCTCCATGTGTCCGTTCCCGCCCCTTAGACGCTTCAACCAGCCCAAGTGGGTGCCGCAGCGAGCAGCGTCTTCCGAGAAGGATCATTTACACAGGTGATCACCCCAAGAACCATCGACGTCCCTTCGTCGTGCCCCAGGATGTCGGCCGGATCCTCAGGCTGATCCTGGGTTTCGAGGTGCGGACAGCTTCGCGGAGAACGAGAACTGCCTATCCGGACAGAATCACTTAGAACGCCCGGCCAGAATCGACGACAACGCCACACTTCGGCCGGCGACCTGGATCGATGCGTTCCGCCCGGAGCTACGTGACGTAGCTC